>DASQVJ010000222.1:0-10477 GCA_035640835.1 Bryobacteraceae bacterium | reverse complement strand
GATCGCATCGGCATCGAAGTGGCTCTCGGGTGCGGTGGTGATGACCGCGATCGATGATGGGGTTGTCGGTCTCGACGATCCGTTCTCGCGCTACCTGCCCTACTTCACGGGTGACAAAGCCGGCATCACTTTGCGACAAGCATTCAGCCACACCGCAGGATTCCCCGGCTTGAACCTGTCCCCGGACGAAGCACCGTGTCTCACGGACCGCAACACAACGCTCGACCTCTGTGCCCAGCAGATCGCGCAGATTCCGCTCGCGGCACCTCCGGGAACACAGCTTGCTTATGGCTCGCTGTCGATGCAGACAGGAGCTCGAGTGATCGAGATCACGACCGGTAAGCCCTGGATCCAGTTGCTTCGTGAGCGTATCTTCCAGCCGCTCGAAATGAACAGCTCGCAAGGTGCACCGGCGGCACGACCGGACAATCCGCTCATTGCCGGTGGTTACTCATCCACCGGGCGCGACTACAGCCACTTCGTCGAGATGATCTTGAATCGCGGGGTTTGGAAAGATCTTCGAGTGCTCTCGTGGCAAGCCGTGGAGCAGATGCATACGAACCAGACCGGGAGTGCCGTGATTGCCGACAGTCCGTATCTACAGTACGAACCACTGCGTCCCGGCATCGGGCAGACTCGTTACGGCGTCGGTGGCTGGCTGACAACGAATCCAGCGACTCCGAGTGTCGAGATGAGCTCACAGGGTGCCTTCGGCTTCAGTCCCTGGGTGGACTTCGAGCGCAATATGACGGGCGTCCTGGCGGTGATGGATACGCGCTCTCAGGTGCAGCCGTTCATCCTCCAGATTCGCGACGCCATCAAGAGGGCAGTTCCGTTGGCGCCTTTGACCTTCAGTGGTGTGACGAACGCAGCCAGCATGCGCACCGGTGCGATCAGCCCTGGAGAACTGCTGGTGCTTTTCGGACAAGGGCTCGGACCTGCGACGTTGACATCAGCAAACGTGACGGCGGGAGCTTATCCGACAGAGATTGCGCAGACTCGGGTGTTGGTGGATGGCGCGCCTGCTCCGTTGGTCTATGTGTCGGCTGCGCAAACAGCGCTGATCGTGCCGTTCGGTGTTGCTGGGAAGGCTGGTGTGACCTTGGAGGTCGTGTACCAGGGCAGGAGCACCGGAGCCTTCACGGTACCCGTGGTCTCCGCGGCGCCCGAGTTGTTCTCGGCCGATGGTTCCGGGACCGGCTCGGTGGCGGGCATCAACCAGGACGGCACTTTGGTTGCGCAATCGGCGGCTCAGCGCGGGAGTGTTGTGAGCTTGTTCGGCACCGGTCTCGGCATGCTGCGCGAGACACTCGCCGACGGCACGGTACCTGGACGCGCCATTCCCCTTCGAGCGTCGGTGAGTGTGACAATTGGCAGCGTCCCAGCGGTCGTGCAATACGCCGGCACCGGCGGCGACACCGTCGCAGGCGTCACGCAACTCAACGTCGTCGTGCCCATGACGCTGGCGCCGGGCATGTATCCCGTCATCGCCAGCATCAACGGCGTCTCCTCACAAACCGCTCTCACCCTCACCATCCGCTGATGCGCTGATGGGGACGCTTCAACCCCGCCAAAAACAAAAAAGGGGTGCCGGCTCGTGACCGGCACCCCCAACATCGCCCGACGATTGGGCTGGAAAAACTAGTTGTACAAAAACGCCCCGTCCTCCCCGACCGTCACGCTGATCCGTGTCAGCCGTTCGCCTTCCGCGATCTTCGACAGCAGCGTCCTCGAGATATCCGGCAGCAGCGAATGCGTCAGGATGTTGTCGACATTGCGTGCGCCGCTCTCGACCTCGGTGCAGCGCGCCGCTACCGCATCCACCAGCTTCGGGTCGTAAGCCAGCTCGATGCGATGGTTCTCCATCATGCGGCGAACGATCTTGCCGAGCTTCAGCCGAATGATCTGCTTCAGATTTTCATCGCGTACCGGATAGTACGGGATGATCACGAGCCGTCCGAGAAACGCCGGCTTGAAGACCTTGTTGAGCTCAGGCTTGATCGCGTCCACCAGGCCTTTCGAGGTCGGCGCTGTCTCCGGATCCGCCGTCAGCTTCATCATCGTGTCCGTCCCAGCGTTCGACGTCAGGATGATGATCGTGTTCTTGAAGTCGATCTCGCGACCCTCGCCATCTTCCATCTGCCCCTTATCGAATACCTGGAAAAACAGCTCGAGCACATCCGGATGCGCCTTCTCGACTTCGTCGAGCAGCACCACCGAGTACGGCCGCCGACGCACAGCCTCCGTCAACACGCCACCCTCGCCATAACCCACATATCCCGGAGGCGAGCCCTTCAGTGTTGACACCGTATGCGCTTCCTGGAACTCCGACATGTTGATCGTGATCAGGTTGCGCTCACCGCCATAGAACAGATCCGCCAGCGCCAGCGCCGTCTCCGTCTTACCGACACCGCTCGGCCCGACAAGCAGGAACACACCAATCGGCTTGTTCGGATCTTCGAGATTCGCCTTGCTGATCCGGATTCGCTGGCTGATCGCTTCGAGCGCATGATCCTGGCCTATGACGCGCGCACCCAAGTGGCTCTCCAGCTTCAACGCCGCTTCGATCTCGTCCTTCACCATCTTGCCGAGCGGAATGCCCGTCCAACCCGAGATCACTTCGCCGACGATGTGCGAGTCCACCGTCACGCGCATCAGCGGAGCCTCGCCCTGCAGCGCCGCAAGCTCACTGTTGAGGCCTGCGAGCTCTTCGCGAATCGCCGACAAATCCACCGCACCCGTAGCGATCGGAGCCCCTTCCGCACCCGCAGCAGCCGCGGTCGCCGTGCCTGCTGCGACAGCCTCCTCGATCTTGCCGCGCAGCTCGCGGATCTTCACCACCAAGTCCCTTTCCTTGTCGAATCGGACCTGCAGCTCGGCCAGAGCCGCTTCCGTCTCCGCCTTCTCTTTCGCGATCGCCTCGAGCCGTTCCCCGTGATCCGCACCAACCGCTTCTTCACGCTTCAGCACGCGCTCTTGCACGCTCAAATCGTCTAGACGACGCGTTGCATTCTCGATCTGCGCAGGAATCGTGTTCTGGCCGAGCGCAAGACGCGCGCAAGCCGTATCGAGCACGCTCACAGCCTTGTCTGGAAGCTGGCGGCCCGCGATGTACCGATGCGACAGCTTCACAGCCGCATTCACACCTTCATCCAGGATGCGCACATTGTGATGCTTCTCGAGCGACGTCACGACGCCACGCAACATCACGCGGCACACATCCTCGGTCGGTTCCTCCACCTTCACGACCTGGAAGCGGCGCGCCAGCGCAGGATCCTTCTCAAAGTACTTCTTATACTCGGACCACGTGGTCGCCGCGATCGTACGCAGCTCGCCACGAGCCAGAGCCGGCTTCAACAGATTCGCCGCATCGCCCTGACCAGCCTGTCCACCTGCGCCGATCATCGTATGCGCTTCATCGATGAACAGAATGATCGGCGTCGGGCTCGACTTCACTTCTTCGATCAGGCCCTTCAACCGATTCTCGAACTCGCCCTTTACGCCCGCGCCCGCTTGCAACAAGGCCAGATCGAGCGTTCGGACCGTCACGTTCTTCAGCGGCTCCGGCACATCGCCCGCAACGATGCGTTGGGCAAAGCCCTCGACCACCGCCGTCTTACCGACGCCCGCTTCACCCGTCAGAATCGGATTATTCTGCCGGCGCCGCGTCAGGATATCGATCACCTGCCGAATCTCGAAGTCACGTCCGAGCACCGGATCAAGCTTGCCCTGCTTGGCGCGCTCTGTCAGATTGACAGTGAACTGATTCAGGTTGTCCTGCTTGCCCGAGCCAGCCGGACGAGGAACATCGCTCACACCAGCCTCGGACTCCTCGCTCGAAGCCATCTGCTCCTCAGGCGAGGCGTGCACGATTGCCGCGAAATCCTTGCGCAGCAGATCGACGTCGATCTTCACCAGCTCCTTGCTGAAGCTGCGGATCCGCTGTGACAGATCTTCATTGGAGAGAAGAGCCACCAGCGTCGCGCCCGTCCGGATCTCACGAGCGTTGAGGTCGAGTGAAGCGAACGACCACGCTTCCTTCAGCATCAGCATCAGGGTTTCCGATAGCGCCGGCCCCCCTGTGTTACCGCGCTTGATCTTGTCGAGCGCTACCCCGATCTCGCGATTCAGCTTCGACGCATCCACCCCGTAGTGTCGAAAAATGCGAGTAGCGTCTGTATTGTCAGCCTCGATGAGCTTCGCGAGATAGTGATGTATCTCGACGCTGAAATGGGTCCTGCTCACGCAAACACCCGTCGCGCCCTCGAGTACGGAGCGCACGGTCGGATTCAGTCGTCCGACGAGTGCGCGCATGTTGTACGACATGGTTCCTCTCTCCTCTTTTTAGATCCTCAAAATCGTATCGCCCGGGTCGCGGTTCATCGATACCGTCTTTGCCCAGGTCAGATAACCAAGTTGCGGCTTGATTTCCCCCGCACTGCCAATCTCGCAAGGCGGAACCTCGTCACGCTTTAAGACAAGCTGAATCTCGAAGTCCGTCTGGTCCCCTGCGAAGAAGCGCGTAATCGCGCGCACCGGCTCGAACGCGGAGCCGTTCGGTAGAAAGTCCACATACTGCTCGAGCGTCAGCGGTCCGAAGACGATCCGCACGCCCGATTGCTGATCCCAAATCTCATCGCCGACAACCGCGCCTACTCCGAGCTGTTCGCTGAACGAATCCGCATCCTCGAACTGGCATTGATTGCTCCGATCCAGCGGATACCATGCGCCGATAAACTGCTCGACACGTACAGGCACACCGAAGTAATCCGCAAGGATGTTCTGCAGCGCCTGCGCCGATCGTGTACGCAGTGCGAAGAGCCCCGTGTAGAACAGCAGCGCATCGTCGCGAACCGCTTGCCTTCGCTGCAAACCCTTCGTGCCAAGCCCGATGAAATCAAGCAACCGCAACGTCAGCCGGTCACGTTCGCCGCGCTCGTACGCAATCGCGAAGCGGTACTTCTCCCATGCCTGGTAGAAGAAGCTGATCATGCGGTGATTGAACAGATCGAAGAAGGCCAGCATGGTGCGGTCCTTCTGTCGCAACCGTTCCCGAATCAGCTCGGAGTAGTACAGCGGCAGCGTCCCCATGGGTCCGGTCAGACCCATGAAGTTGATCATCATCGTCGGCTGTCCGGTCGGCGAGAACTCGAACATGTGAATCTGGCTCGCCGGAAACGATGTGGCCGGATTGGTCCGAAACCGCACCACTTCATTGGCGGGATGAGTGAAGCGCCCAACCGGATTTCGATCCGGATACATGCGCTCCAGCAGTCGAATCGATTGGAAGAATTGAAACGTGAATGGCTCAGCGGCGAAGTGCTCATAGACCCGGCTGTAGCGGTCCGCGATCATCAGCTTCGCCGCTCGCGCCTGCGACTGTGGAGTCGACGCCTCTTGCGCAGCAGCTACAGGAGGATTCTCTGACCCGCTCGGGGCGGCCATTCCTTGAGTACCTCCTTTCGTTGCCTGGTGCGCGCCACCAGCTGACTAAAGCTGTTTAACGACACGTACAGCCCCAGAAAGCGCTCGAGCACACTCGCGAACAAGTAAACACCGCCACCGACAAACTGCTCCTCGTCGAACTCCATCTCTACACGCGAGCCACGGGCGAAAGTCACGCCATTCTCCGATATGATTCGCGCGAAGTGACGGTCACTCTTCAGGCTCGTGATGCCGTTGATCTGCTTCTCGGAGAAGGTGGAATCGGTGAAGTTGTACAGTTTCAGGATCTCCTGCAACGACTCTTTGCCTTCTTCCACCAGCGACAGGTAATTGAGCGAAAGATGCGAGATCAACCGCCAGAAGATGCTCTTGCCGACAATCGGGCGCAAGGTGCCTGTGGGCTTCTTCAAACACACAATTCGCTTGATGGCGGATGCGGTCTCGAGCTCGAAGTCTCCCGCGTCGCTGCCGAATGGCAGACGGCTCGGCAGGTCGCGATTCGTGCAGGTGGTGCGAATCGTGATCGTGTCTACGTCGGGGTGCACCGGCCGCGTCGACAGGTCCACCAGCGACAGATACATATCCGTGCCTTCGTCGTTCTGACGATTCGACACACGGCGCGTCGTCAGCCAGAACGTCTGCTGGCGCGTTCGTAAAGTCGCGTGACGATACGAGTAAAACGGCTCGTAAACGATCGTGTCGCGAGTTTGCGGATTGATCCCGGCCACCTGGTCGATCGAAAAGATCTCGATCGCATTCAGCCTGCGCAAATCCGGCACAATCGGATACTCGTACTTGCGCTGATCCACCAGGATGGGTTCGGCCGTCTGTGGAAACAGGTTGATGATCGGAGCGCAATTCAGCCGGATCGTTTTGTCACTCACGCCGATCTCGAGCATCTGCTTCCGCTCCTGGATCTCATAAGGCGAGAAGAGCACGATGACCTCGGCGCGATCTCGGAATCCCCCGGCGAAAGCCGCATCCAAGCCCTGGAAATCGATAAAGAAGAACTTCTCGGGGAACGCGAAGTACTCCTGCATCAAGCGGTATCCATCAAACGACCGCTTTGGATAGGGGAGCAGCGACTCGTCCTCGGTAAATCCAACGGGACGGATCACCGAGGGTGGCAACAGCACCGGCTTCACGCGCGAGTTCGGCGTCGTGTCGCGGATCCAGACCTGCAGAGCATTGCAACAGAGCAGCTCATACAGGGAATGGACAAGATTGCTCTCGCCGTTCAAGTAGATCCGCAGCGATTGCATGCCAAGCTTCGGCAACTCGACATCCTGATAGCCTCGCAGTTCGAAACGAAGGGCTGCAGCAGCCTCGTAGTTGCGTATCGGTGGAGTCAGGCGATCGGGCGTCGTGAACTCGGCGGCTGCGACTTCCACGGGCCAAAGCATCGTGTCGTAGCAGGTGCGAAATTTACACGGCACGCCGGCGATGGGTCTCGAGTACAGCACCGTTTCGCGCTCCAGGTGCGTTCCGGACGCCGCCTTGCCTTGCTCAGGATCACGATGAAATTGCACGATCGACGCCGAAGGGATCGGACGAATCAAATGCGGATACACGATGCTCAACAGAGCTTCGGTGATCTCCGGGAACTCATCGTCGATCTTGAGGTGCACGCGCGCCGCCAGAAACGCAAAGGCCTCCAGCAAGCGCTCGACATGTGGATCGTCACATTTGTCTGGCTCGATCAGCAGCCGCGACGCGACCTTCGGGTAGCGCTCGGCGAACTCGGCGCCCATGTGGCGCAGAAACGTTAGTTCTCGTTCGTAGTAGAAGAGAAGCTCATCACGCACCGGCTTCACCTCTTACGGTGAAGTCACCGCTCGTGAGCTGAAGGACCGTGTCGAACGACACATGCTCAGGTGCGGGGTCCATCTTCAACAGACCCTCGATCTGAAAGCGCATCAATCGGCGCTGTTGCAGATCCGTCGCATTCTCAATCGCAGTTACCTTCACGGACGCCAGCCGGGGCTCGAACGTGCGGATGGTCTGCTCCAGCTGCCGCAGAAGACGCTGGCGA
Organism: Bryobacteraceae bacterium; assembly: GCA_035640835.1. Taxonomy (GTDB): domain Bacteria; phylum Acidobacteriota; class Terriglobia; order Bryobacterales; family Bryobacteraceae; genus DASQVJ01. Next base: position 3,000 of record DASQVJ010000222.1, on the reverse strand, counting down.
TCCTTGGGGCTGGCAAAGCTCAGCGCCGTGAAGTCCGGCAGCCCGTAATAGAAGAGAGACTTCGAGGTCTCCGGAAACGACGTCTCCACCTCATCCAGCGCGATGCGGCGTGAATTCAACAGCCACTCGAGATCACGTCGAAGCGACTGCTTCAGTGCGCGCACCGACTGAGCACGCGTCATTGCGCCGTCAAAACGATTGCCTGGGTCCGCGTCGATCAGCCGATCGATCACGGAGAGGCTGACGTTATGCTCCCCTTCAAGACGCGCCATGGTTTACCTCGCGTGTGCGAGAGCCTGCATCGGATCGAGCCTGCAGATGCGTGTGTAGAGCCTCTGCTTCTCCGCCGGATCCGTGCTATCCACCTTGCTCATACATTCGTACAGCATCGAAAGCGCATGCGCGACCACATCGGACGACTCCCATGTCTCGAGCTTGTGCTCATCGATCGTGCCGGCGAGCTGCTCCAGGATGGACTGTGCGATGTTCTCATGCCCCATTGCGATGCATAGCTGAGCAAGTTGCTTCTTGCGCTGGAAGCGCCCGCGACCCGTCGTCTGTCGAGCTACCTCCTGCGTCATGATCTCAAACGCTTCCTGTTTGCGGCCGTTACGGGCAGCATCCGATGCCAGCTCGAAGGCATCGGGTGGAGCCTCTTCGCCAAACGGCCGAGCCTCTTCTTCCTCCGTCTCCATCACCGGAGGCGGCACATACAAACTCTCTTGAGCGGCAGCCGCGGGAGGCGGTGCGATCTCTTTGAGCCACGCCTGCGTCTCCGCGTTTGCGGTCGGCGTGTCGTCCATCATGCTGGCATTCGGCAGGTCCGGATAATCCGCCAGCAGCGCACGCACACCGCTCTTGATGGCGTCCGCGATCGCCTGGTATCCGAGCTCCTCACAAGCCTTCACCGTGTACCGTTGAAGATCGAGCCACGCCCGTCCACAGGGCATGCCGGCGGCTGTTTCGCACGCTTGCAACACATCGCCCCAGCTGCCGTCCATCGACCCGCGCTTGATCTGCTGGCGAATCTCGGTGGGCGGTGCCTCAAACAACGACGGATCCGGACTCGAGCCTCCTGCGCGCAACTCGCCCCATCGCAGGCCACGCAGCAACAGGAAGGGCGCCGGATCATAGGAGTCCTGCTCGCGCAGGAACTGCGCAACCGCGATGACGCGATCCACAGCATCGTCACGATCCACCGGCTGAGCGCTGGTGACTTTCCGTGCGACCTTGCGGACCACCGGAGCAGGCTCACTTTCATAAGAGCTGCTCGATTCCTCGTAGCTGCTACTCGTTTCCTCGACAGTCTCTTCGGGCTCCGCCTGTTTCGGCTTGGGCGGCTCACCCTTTGCACGCACGAAGGTGCGGACAGTATTATGAACCTCCTCAATCGCGCTCCGAAGCTTGGCGAACGAGGGCGTAAACTCGACGCCGAACTTCTCCTCGCACATCGGAGTGAGTTCGTCGATGAGGTCCAGAAGAGAGGTCAGCTGCTCGAACGTCTCATTCAGGTCCTCGGCCGAGGTTGCCGCAAACGACTTCTCCCATTCCTCCGGCAGAAGCTTGCCTTCCGCGACGGCGCTTGCTCGAGTGTCGCGCTTGGCTTCGTCGTATTCGGCATCCTGCTCATTCGGGATGCTTCGCGACTGCTTGTAGCCAAGGTAAGTGTGCCCGCCGTCGATCAGCGGCGTGTTCCTGATCTGTGTGTCGAGGTAGAAGCCGACATAGTTGAGCGGCGCCGCGCGCAACTCCAGGTCTTCTTCCTCTTCCACCAGCGGATGTACGGTGTCCCAAAAGTTCTCGATCAGCCCTCGAATGAGCTGCAACCCTTGCAACAAGCCGCTGAAGCCTTCCCGATGCAGCATCGCCTCGGTGAGCCATCCCGCCAGTTGAAGATCCTTGGTTTTGGTCGCCAGGGCCTCGCTCGCGAGCTTGACCACCAGCGCGTAATCCGCGACTTTCCTTTCTCGTTGCCACTCGCCTTGTGGCGCGTCGTCTTCCTGGCGGCGCGCCTCTTTGATCTTGTCGACCACGGGCGAGTACTTCATGTTCTCGCCGCTTGGCTTCTCGTCGGAGATGGGTTTGAGAAGGTCGTCGCGAAGGGGCATTGATTTCTACTCGGCCACAGCCGCGTCGGCTGTGTCGTCCGTGTCCTCTGTAGTAGTATGAAATTCAATTTTACGAACTTCGAGGAACGGAAACTCTTCGTCGTCCACCAGGAACATTTTTTGTCCGGATGGCAGAGCGCCGTACTCGCTGTCCTCTTCCCAGACGGTAGTCCGGCCGAGCGGCACGGCCCCATCCGAGTTGCGATACGAAAACGGGTAGACCACCGGTATCAGGATCTCGCCAAGCTCTGTCTGCTTGAACGTAGGACCCGTGCGAACAATCGCCGGTGCCCACAGCATGTCCCGCAACCGCTTCGGCGCCTGAAGCTCGATTGATTCAATGTGTTCGAAGCCGATCCAAAGATAGGCTCCTGCGGCGAACAGCTCCAACCGGGGGCCGATGCGTGGGTCTGCATCGACGATGGTTTGGAACGGCTGGCCGTTGATGGTGCCGGAGAACGTGCGCTCAGTCGCGGCAGTTCCGGCAGGGAAATCCTTTTCGTTGAACGTCTTCTCGCGAGTCTTCATGCCGTGCAAGGCGGAATGGTAAAGTACCGCGCCCAACTCGGTCTGCTTGTTGCCCTCCGCAAGAAGGTTCAGATGTTTCTCGGCGCGGTCGTATTCGCCCGCGAAGCAGAGCAGCTCGAAAAGAAAAGTACGGCGCTGGGCGTCCGTGGGGTTGTCCCTCACCTCGGTGCCCAGCGCCTGGATCGCTTCTTTGAGCTGGCCAGCTTGAAAAAGCTGTTTGGCCGTCATAGAAGTTAAGTTGTCGAGTTTGGTCCCTCTTAGACCTTCTTGTTCGACTTGACGTCGTAACCGGCCTTGACCGAACCACCGAGGGTACCGTCGGCCTTCTGCTCCTTGTACTCCAGCTCGACCTTCGCGAAGTTGA
>DASQVJ010000221.1:0-5346 GCA_035640835.1 Bryobacteraceae bacterium | reverse complement strand
GAAATTGCTGCTCGAGATGTCGAGGCGGATCCGGTGTCCGCGGCGGAATACGAGCGACGTCGGGTAGAGCTCAATCGTGAACTCCTGTGGTTCTCCGGGCGTAAGCATGACGCTGCTGGTTAGCGACTTGCGGTAACGAGCGCGGACGATGCTGTCGCCGACATTCAGGTCAACGCCGGCCGGGTAATCCTTATTCGGTGGATAAACGTCAATCAGCTTGGCCGTGAAGTCTGTGTCGGGTCCGTCCGAAGCTGCCCAGAGCTTCACGATCACGCGCCCGGTCACCTCGAGGTCGGATTCCAACGGAGGCGTCTGGAACACCAGAACATCGGGCCGAGCCGAAAGAGGCAGGGAATCCTTGCAGAGCCAGATGTCTGGCCGGCATCGCTGGTCCTGCGCTCCGCGTTCCATCAGCACGCCTTCCGAAGAGACATTGCCGCCCAGAGTCGGGACGGGATCGGAGGGGTCGAATCGAAACGATGTCGGGCGAGAATTTCCGGGCTTCTCCACAGAGAGCATCCCGTCGGACTTGAGGTAATAAGGAGTGTTCACGGCACGCGCGAGAGGCCATTCGCGCTCATCACGCCAGCGTCCGCCAACGAACAGCCGACCCTCGGCAGTCTTATGCGGCTCGCCAGACCCCATGACGAAGATGCGAACGGGACCTTCGTCCTCGACACCGTTCTTTATGTCTTTAAGCCAGCGGTCGTACCATCGCAAGCGCAGAGCATTCATGTCGACGGCCGCTTCCGGGCCGAACTCCGCGGTGCCTGAGAAACTCACGCCTTGCCCACCGTGCGTCCAGGGACCGATCATCATCCTCTGCGGACTCTTCTTCGCCTTGGACAGCTCTACAAAGTTCAGGTTCGCCACTTGCGTTCCCCACGAGTCGTACCAGCCGGTCAGGTGGAACACCGGGATGTCCTTATATTGCTCGAGGTGATCGACCACACCGGCGCCCATATCCTTCCAGAACGCGTCGTTGTTCCCATGGCGCATCGCCTCCAGCAGCCAGGCCTCATAGTCAGGCGCGAACTTAAGCGGAGTGGTTCCTTGGCGAAGCGGCAACATCCGCGCGTATTCACGCACCTGCCGGCCCATGTCTTCGAGTGCTTTCGCGGCCGCAGGCGTGGATGCTGCCCGGAGCGATGCTGCTCTGGCGTTGGGAGATACCGAAAGACCGTTCGCATTGGCCCGCGTTCCTGTTGCGTTCCCAAGAGTCAGCACCCAATTCAGCCAACGGAGCTCGAAAGCCCCGTTATGCCGGATGCCGTAGCGCCCGGTGTTGCTCATTGCATCCACCGGGACCATCGCCATCAGATTTGGAGCATTGGCGATCGCCATTGCGTGCTGGGTTGCACCGCCGTACGACGTTCCCATCGAACCGACCTTCCCGTTTGACCATGGTTGTTGTCCGATCCACTGCAGAAGAGAAGCTCCGTCGGGTCCGTCATCCCGGATGGGACGCCATTGGCCTTCCGACTTGTACCGGCCTCGAACGTCCTGGATGACAACGGCGTAGCCTCGGCTGACGAAGTAGTTGATCAACGCCGGCGAGACATCGTCTTTGTTGTACGGCGTTCTTTCAACCACTGCAGGGAATCGACCGGCGGTCAACGTGCCCGCTTGCGCAGGCAGGTAGACGTCCGCGGCCAGTTTCACACCATCGGGTGACGGGATCATGATGTCGCGGAACGCGACCGTATCAAACGATGCGACAGGTTGGGCGGAGACGAATGCCGTTCCGATGAAGCTTAGCAGCAACCACATCCAGGGGCGGTACATGTTGATACAGCTTAGCGCGACTGGCGTATTGGAGCGTCGAGCGGGTGCGGTCAGTGTGCGTTCATGCGCTTCGAGGTAATCTAGCGGCTGATCCACAGAGAACTGAGGCCGTCTGTTTACGGGCCGGTCACCTGGAGGTAGCCGCGACATGAAAGCATGTGTCCTAACGCAGCCTGCTGCGGTTGAGACGTCACCTCTTGAATACCGCGACGTCCCTCGTCCTCAACCCGCTGGCAACGAGGTGCTCATTCGGGTACGAGCTTGTGGCGTCTGCCGTACTGATCTTCACGTTGTAGAAGGAGAACTACCTGAGATCCACCTTCCGATCATTCCGGGTCACCAGGTAGTCGGCAGTATCGAAGAACGAGGCCCGCGTGCAACGCGGTTTGCCATTGGAGCACGTGTTGGAATTCCCTGGCTGCACCGGACGTGCGGCACCTGCCGTTTCTGTCGTCGCGGGGCTGAGAATCTATGCGAGAACGCGGAATTTACGGGTTACACGATCAACGGCGGTTACGCCGAATACGCCGTGGCTCCCGAAGATTTCGTATATGAACTGCCCGATGAGATGACGGATATGCAAGCCGCACCCCTGCTTTGTGCCGGCATCATCGGTTTCAGATCGTTGCGCCTTTCGGCGGTGCCGCACGGCGGCAGTTTAGGCTTGTACGGATTTGGCGCGGCGGGTCACGTTGCAATTCAGGTTGCCCGCTATTGGGACATGTCGGTCTATGTTTCCACACGCGATGCGCGCCATCGGCGGCTTGCGGAGGAACTAGGCGCCGCGTGGGCCGGCGAGGCGGACGCATTGCCGCCGGTCAAACTGGATGGGGCGATCATTTTCGCTCCTGCCGGGTCGTTGGTGTTACCTGCCCTGAGGGCATTAGACAGAGGCTCCACGCTGGTTCTTGGCGGGATTCACATGAGTGATATTCCGACTATGCCCTACGCACTGCTGTACCATGAGCGAGTCATCCGGAGTGTTGCGAATAACACTCGGCAGGATGGCCGGGATTTTCTCGAGCTTGCCGCAAGGATTCCGATTCATACGAGTGTTGAGATTTATCCGTTAACGGAAGCGAATCGGGCGCTGCAATCGCTAAAGAACGACGCTATCCGCGGCGCTGCGGTGCTCGCTGTCGCGTAGCGACCCGCATCGGAGCAGTATGTGCCATGCTGGGCGCCATGGCCGATTTCCATATCAGCGGCGTGTTCAAGATCCTGGTCCTATACGATGTGGCCGAGGAGATTCGGCTCGAAGGAATCCGCCCTCGAGACGGATCGGCGCGAGCGGCTAGTGAACCCGGCCCCAAGCCCGCTGCACCAGAGTACGCTCATGTCGGACGCACGCCAGTGATCGAGAGCATCGAGCCCGTGCGAATGAAGAGCGGCGAAGAGCTTACCGGCAAGATCAAATACTACGATTACGGTGTTGTGAGTCTCGAGCTGGATTTGCCCTTCGAAGGAGACTGGACGACACTAATTGAACTCAGTAGCCGCTGGATCGGCGCGCCGGACATTGATGGCAGCACGGTTAAAACCGTTGAGCGCCATCTGAAGAAAGTGGCGCCGGCGCTCGTTAAACCGTACACATCGTGGCTCAGCGAGGACTACTACATCATTCATCTAGAGCAGGCGTCGCGGGGCGGCGGGCCGCGCCTTACAGCGGAGAACCTGCTTCAGGAGTACGGCGTCCCCATTGCGCAGATCATTCGTGGAGAGAAGATCCAGCTTTCAAACGCCGAGCGAAAAGAAGTCCTAGACGCTGCGATTTCCTACTATCCTTCAGACCTGCTGATCGTAGGTTGGACGGCGGCATTGGTGTACGACACTCCGGAAGGAGCAATGTCTGTACTGCAACTTCTAGAGCACGCGAATGCACACCTGCTGGAACTGCGCCACTATGACACGATTCTTACCGAAGTGCTGGGAGCAGTCTACAGTTCGCTTGACCGAAGAGGTGGAATCCTGTGGCGTTGGCGCTTGGGGGGAGATGCCCACCGACTAAATACGATCCGGCTGGACGTGAAGGAACTCACGGAGAGAGCCGACGTGTCGTTGAAGTTTCTCAGTGATATGTTCTATGCCCGTGTGTACCGGCTGGCATCGACGAGAATCGGCGTGCCCGACTATCGAAATCTCGTGGAAGACAAACTGAGGACTGCGGCGGAGTTATATCAGTTCATGGTTGATGAGTTCCATCAAAGCCGCGCATTCGTGCTGGAGTTGATGATCGTCATCATTCTGGTCATCGACTTGATTTTCCTATTTCGCGGTCCTGCGAAATAGTGATGGCTCACGAAAGCCGCCACTGACACGGCTTTCGTGTAGGCGTCTGTACCTCGCTCGAACCCCCGCTGCGGTGTTAACGTGCCAATGAGATCGCGAGGAGCAAGGCTCGTTGTGTTCCAATCCAGCTGTCCGTGGCATCGAAGGCCTCGCCGAGTGAATGGGCTCCGGTTCCCCTGCCGCCTCCGCTGATGGTGACGGCCGGGATACGCAGATTCATTGGGACATTGGAGTCGGTCGATCCTTCGCGCAGCACTTCCTCCACGCCAAGTGCCTTTGAGACACCGAGCGCCGTTTGCACGATCGGTGACTCGACGGGGGTGTTGCCTGCTGGTCGTAGGCCGACCAACTCGGGTGAGACCGTGATCTTGCCCTTGTTGTTCCAGCGCCGGTTTTCCTCATCACAGGCTTCCTGCATGGCGGCTTTGAATTTTTGGTTCACGGCCTCCAACGAAGCGACGTCCGCCGAGCGCATGTCCACCTCCATCCATGCTTCGAATGGGATGGAGTTCACGGAGGTTCCGCCGCCTACTCGGCCCACGTTGAATGTGGTTTTGGGTTTGGTAGGAACCTGGAACTCGGAGATTTTGGCGATCGCGCGGCCCAAGGCATGGATCGGGTTGGCGTTTCCGAACGCCCCGTAGCTGTGGCCTCCGGGGCCCTTAAACGCAACTCGGTACCGGTAACTGCCGACACCGACATTCGCTATGCCCAGCCCCGTGCCATCGATGGAGACAAACTTGTCGATGCGGTCCTTCAACGTTGTCGAGAAGAGCTCTTTGACTCCGCGCAGGTCGCCCAAACCTTCCTCACCCACGTTCGCCACAAAAGTGATGGTTCCGGGTGTTTTCACTTTGCCTTCGTCGAGCGCTCGAACCATGGCTAGCAGCACGGTCAGTCCACGGCAGTCGTCGCCGATGCCCGGCCCTTTCATCGTGTTGCCTTCTCGTGTCACCTTCACGTTCGTTTCCTCAGGAAACACGGTATCGAGGTGAGCAGCGAAGACCACGTTGGGATGCTCGGAGGCTCCGGGCCGAGTACCGATGACATTCCCGACCTTATCGATGAACACATTCTTGAGCCCGACCTGCTTGAACAGGCGTTCAAACTCTTTCCCGCGCACCTCCTCTTTGAACGGCGGCGCGGGTATCTCGCAAATGCGAACCTGCTCGTTGAGGGTTTGAGGCTCGTTCTTTTTCGCCGCTTCGAGAGCGGCGGCCACAGTCGGGTCCTTGATCAGTTCAGAAGGAGTTTGGGCGAAAACAATGGCTG
>DASQVJ010000220.1:0-6177 GCA_035640835.1 Bryobacteraceae bacterium | reverse complement strand
TTTTCCCCATCGGTGTCTATAGTCATCACAGAATGCGGATTGCCGTCCAGGTAGTTGACCAATCCCGACTGGCCGTTCACCAGGGTCACCCGCTGCACGAGGCCGCGCGGCAGAAACTTCTCCATGCTGTGGAGAATCCCTCTCGCCACTTTGTCGCGGCCGTACACAGGCTTCGGCACGGCAATTCCTTTTCCGCCGCCATCGGAATGGAGCACCACGTCTTCCGAGAGAAGACCCAATAATCCGTCCATGTTGCCGCTGTTCACCGCCTGGACGAACTGTTGCATCAAAGCGCTCTGTTTGCTCTTCGATGCCGCAAAGCGCGGTCGAACTGCGGACACGTGCTGCCTGGCACGGTGAAGACTCTGGCGGCAATTCGCTTCGCTCTGCTGCAGTACGGAGGCGATCTCCGCGTATTCATACTCAAACACTTCACGTAAGAGAAAGACAGCTCGTTCCAATGGCGTAAGCCGTTCCAACAGGACGAGGAAGGCCATCGAGATCGACTCATCCGCCTTGATCAGATTCAGGGGATCGGAGGACGAATCGGCAACGAGAGGCTCGGGGAGCCACTGGCCTACATACTCTTCCCGGCGGGCTCGCGCCGACTGCAGATGGTTCACGCACAGACGGCTGACGATCGTTACCAGAAAGGCACGGGCCGATCGGATGTCGTCCTCTTCCGACTTCTGCCAGCGGATGAACGCTTCCTGTAGGATGTCCTCGACATCGGCGACGCTGCCGAGCATTCGGTAGGCGATGGAGAACAGGAGTCCACGATACTGGTCAAACGTGGCCAGGCGGATCGCCGCCACCTCCTCCTGACTGCTGCCCTCAACCATGTATACCTCCTGACCGCCGTCACCCGAAGGACCGGAAGGGCCACCGATTTGTGACAACCCATTGGGAGTTGTCACGGACCGGGCCAGTGTCTGGTCTCCGGAGAAGACATCCTATGACCCTGCTCAAGACTCTTCAACTCATTCTGATCGGAACGGTGGCAGCCATGCTCGCGCAGGCGGCGTTCGCTGGGCGGCTGTTGATTGGTGACAGTGAGTCTCGCCTGCTGCACTCTGTAACCGCGAAGGTGCTGGTATGGCTTGCGATCTCGCAACTAGTCGTGGTCGCAGCGCTTTGGAGGCGCTCAGCGGCCCCGCGTTGGCTGCTTGCGGCAAGTGTGTTCCTGCTGCTGAGCGAAGTTCTGGAGTATTCCGCAGGCGAACTGCACAACGTAGCGCTGCATGTACCGTTGGGTGTTGCCCTGTTCGGCGCCGCGATCCGGCAGTTGCTGTGGTCTCTGCTCGAAGCGGCGCCTGCGGGCAAGCTTTTAGAGATCAGCCTTCAGCGATCAGCCTATTCGCAGGGAGGGGTGGATCATCAAAGCCAGCAGGCTTCCAAATAGCTTGGAGGGTGGTCGCTGCTGAATGCTGATCGCTGTCCGCTGAAAGCTTTCGTTCAGCGGGCATCGGGGCGTAAGATTTGACAACAAACTTTGACTTTCTACAGTTTGGCGGGTGCTGTTTTATCCACCACACCACTGCGGCGACGCAAGTAGCCGCGTGCGATTTCAATAGCTTGCAATGATCGCACGCAGGCGTTGTCCTGGCATGAAACGTGCACTGCTTCATTCGAATGACCAAGAACATGCACGGAGAGCCTCGAGCATTTTGCCGCGGTCTTGCGATGCGCGTTTTGCTAGTCTGCCTGGTTCTGGTTTTCTCTAGCGCTCAAGCTCCTGCGGGAAAAGATAAAAAGACCACGCCGGCAAAACAGTCGCAGCCTGCCACTTCGGGCGTTGTGCCTTCGTCCTCGTCCGAAGGACAAGCGATTACCACGCCGCCGCTCCGAGTGAGCAATCAAGACATTATCAGCCACCTGAATGCTGTCGCGAGCTATTATCGGTCGATACTCGTGCCCATTCAGGAGGTCGGGGAACCAAGCGATGTGCTTTATCGCGACCAAGCGGCGAGCGGGGCAGCGGATCTCACACACTCGGCTTTCGATGCAGCCAGAAGTCTTGCTGCACTTATTGCAAAGCTCAACAACAATGCGTATTCGCAATCTCCTGACTCCCCCGCGCAACAGACGGCGGTTGGCGATACGTATAGAAAGGCTCTCGATGGAAGACGGGCAGAGGTGCAAGGTCGCATTGATCGCCTGACGTCCGATAAAGCCGAACTGGAAAAACAGATTCGTTCCGCTTCGCGAAAGGATCTGCCGGCTTTGCAAGTAGAGCACGAACGCGTAGAAGGCGAACTCGCGTTGCAGAAGATGGTGCTCGATACACTTTCGAAAATTGTGGCGCTGACCCAAGACCAAAGCAAGAGTGGATTGTCTGGCGAAATTGATCAGCTTCAGCAATCAGTGACACAACTCTCGGACGCAAGAGCAAATGCGCTATCGAAGAATCCGATGCAAAGTTTAGCGAGTGTAGACCAATCCGGAGTATTCGCCCAGGCGGCCGGACTGTTTCACCTGCTTTCGGCCCGATACACACTCGACAAGCGAGTCAAGGAAATTGGTGTTCTGAAACAGCAAGCGGAAGATCTGCGCAAGCGTCTGGCTGAGTTTGCTCGCGCTTTGACCGCCCCAGGAGCTCGTACAACGTCCACCGGGCCGGCCGGGAGCACCGGCGATAACGTTTCAGCAATCCGCGCGCAATATCAGCAGCTGAGCGATGTGTTTCAGGCGCTATCCACCGCAGGGGTCGCGATAAGCGGAGAGGTCATGTCCGTGAATAGAAATGAGGCCAATCTCGTTGCTTGGGAACAGGCGGTGGAGGCCGAGTATCGCCGGGTGTTCGGCGCCTTGGTGTGGAAAGCAATCGCGATCGGCATCGCTTTCAGCGTGGTTTTGGTTCTGAGCAATGTTTGGCAGCGACTTACTTTCAAGTACGTGCATGATATTCGCCTCCGGCGGCAAGTCATGCTGCTGCGTCGAATTCTGACGGGCTTTCTGTTCAGTTTGATTCTCGTCTTCGGCTTCATCACACAATTCAGCTCACTGGCCACTTATGCGGGGCTTCTTACGGCCGGTATTGCGGTCGGCCTGCAAACCGTGTTGCTATGCGTAGCCGCGTACTTCCTGGTCCTCGGACGCTACGGGGTCCGCGTGGGAGATCGCATCACTGTGGGAGGTGTCACCGGAGAGGTGGTTGACATCAGCCTGGTCCGGCTTTACCTGAAGGAACTCACGAACACGGGTGTCGGGTTGCATCCGACCGGCCGCGTCGCTGTTTTTACCAACTCAATCCTGTTCCAGGCAGGCATGCCGATGTACAAACAGATTCCTGGCACCGCGTATGTGTGGCATGAGTTGGTGATCAAACTAAAGCCCGAGGCCGACTATGAGCCAGTCATGAAACTGGCACGGGACGCAGTGACAGAGGCATTTCAAAGATATCGATCACGCATTGAGGCGCAGCAAAGAGCACATACAAAGTGGATGGACGGACCTGGAACAGAACCACTGGAGATCGAAACACGGCTGCAATCGTCCGACACGGGCCTGCAGTACAGCATCCTATTCCCGGTAGAGCTGGCGAATGAGGCGAGGACCGATGAAGAGATCGTGGGTCGTTTGCTGCGCGATATAAGCAAGATGGATGCGTTGAAGAACGCTTTGGCGGCTCCGCCAACCGTGAAAACGACGATTCGTGACTAAGCGAGGACCGATCGCCGCACGCGTGTCGCGGTCCATCATCTCCCTATGGAGACACGACGGGGATTCCCATTCGCAGTGGATCTGTCCGCCTTGAAGTCGCCGGCCGATTTTGGAGATATCCTTGATTCGTTATGGGCCACGGTCAGGGACGGCGGCAGCACTCCCTCGTAGGGTCTGTGTGTCCGCTCAAAACTCTCTTCCTGTTCATTCTGCTGGCCTCTCCCGCCCTGATCGGAAACGACAACAATCTAGCCGGCCGTGTGGTCGATGAAAGCGGCACGCCGTTGGCAGATGTTCGCATCATGCTCCGGCGCGTGGATTCTACGGCTGGGGTAAGTACCGTTTCCGATACAGGCGGGAGGTTCCAGATTCAGACGGGTCCCGGCGACTACGTGGTAGAGGCGGTACGCGAAGGCTTCTACACGATTCGTGACCGGCCGATCGAGGTCACCGGTACATCGGAGGACCTCGAGATCGTCCTGCCACGCCTCCAACAAACATCGGAGTCCATCAATGTTTCGGGCTCGGCGGCGTCGGTCGACTCACAGGACACCACGCGGGAACGTCACCTGACGGGCCGCCAGATTGTCGACATACCTTATGCGACGAGCAGAGATTTCCGGAATGCATTGCGGGTGATGCCGGGCGTTCTTCACATGCCCGGTGGACGGTTGAGTTTTGATGGCGGAATGGAAAATCAAGTGTTATATACGCTGAACGGGTTCAACATAGGGGATCCCGTTACAGGCCAGTTCACAACGAGGCTTCCGGTAGAAAGTGTGCGATCGGTCGACTATGCATCCGGCCGTTATTCTCCGGAGTTTGGCAAAGGTTCTTCCGGGGTACTCGCAATGCAGACCACCAATGGTGACGACAACTTCCGATTTTCAGCAACGAACTTCGTTCCGGGAATTGAGACTCAGAAGGGATTGCACATCGGAACATGGTCACCACGGTTCAATGTTTCCGGCCCGATCCATCGAGGCCGCGCCTGGTTCTCCGAGAGCATCGATGGTGAGTACAGCGTCGCAGTTGTGCCCGATCTTCCTCGCGGGCAGGACCGAATGACGCGTCTCCGAGGCTCAAGTGTGTTTCACGGACAAGTCAACATCACGCCGTCGCAGATTCTTGGTTTCGACTTCGTGGCCGGTTATGAGAACGCTCCACGGACAGGCATCAGCGCTCTCGATCCGATTTCCACATCTGTGGACCGCGGGTCGCGGCAGTATTTCGCTAGCCTGAAGCACCAGATGTACTTCACCAGGGGCATTGTGTTGGATGTGGGATATGCGGGGACGGCGATACGCTCCTACGAGCGGCCACAGGGGGACGGCATGTACGTGATCACACCTGAGGGCCGCAACGGGAATTACTTCTTAAATGCCACGCGAAGGTCACGACGCGATCAGGTTCTGGCGAGTGTACTTGCTCCGTCGTTCGAGGCGGCAGGATCCCACCAAATTAAGACTGGTATCGACATTGACGCCGTGCATTACACGCAGCAAGCTGCGCGGACGGGATATGAGTATTACGATCATGCCGGACGATTAACAAGGCGGACGACGTTCGGCGGACCTGGTTCGCTATCGATTGGCAATCTGCAGATGTCGTCGTATGTCGTCGATGTGTGGCGGATACGGCCCACACTAACAGTCGAAGCCGGTATCCGGCAGGACTGGGACGAATTGGTCCGACGCTTTCTTCTCTCTCCTCGAGTATCGGCGTCGTACGAGCTGTTCGCTAATCGGAATACGCGGATTGCCGGCGGTTACGCAGTGGTGCGTGATGCGTCGACCCTCACGATGTTTGCTCAAGCGCTCGACCAATATTCGTCAACTGTTACGTTCGATGTAAACGGTCAACCAGTGGGTCCGCCGGCGCTAACGTTGTTCGAGACAGAAGGACGACACCAGGCGCCCCGCTATCGAAATTTGAGTTTCGGCTTGGAGCACCGATTCACACCTCAACTGCGGCTGACATTTAGCGCCTTGCGTCGTCGCGGCGACAACGGATTGACGTATACCGCCATGGGCCGGGACGGTGCCGCAAATATTCTCAAACTGACGAATCTTCGCCGCGACAGTTACGATTCGGTGGCACTCACGATGCACCATACGTTTGGAAAGGATTATTCCTGGATGGTGAACTATACGCACTCCCGTGCGCTGTCGAATTCAGTGGTGGACCTCAACATCGACCAGCTCTCGCGTGTCATGGATAACTTTGGGCCGCTGCCGTGGGATGCGCCACACCGACTTCTAAGTTGGGGGTATCTGCCCGCATGGAGCCCTAACTGGGCGCTAGCTTACCTGCTGGACGTGCGAACGGGATTTCCATTTTCGGTGGTGCGTGAAACAGGCGAGATTGTTGGCCCCGTCAATTCGCGCCGGTTTCCCACGAATTTCGAACTCAATGTGCACCTCGAGCGAAAGTTCCGATTAGGCCGCTACCGGTTCGCCGTTCGGGGAGGACTGAACAACGTTACAAACGCTTTGAATGCGACGGGCCTGAACA
>DASQVJ010000219.1:0-13588 GCA_035640835.1 Bryobacteraceae bacterium | reverse complement strand
TGCCGGTTCACGTCGTGAACCATTTTGCCGCGATGGCCGATCTGCACCGAGCGGGACGGTATGACCGCATGTCTGACGATGTGCTCACGCTAACGGGGCAAGCGCCAATGAGCCTGCAGGAGTTCGTCAGGAAGAACGCGGCGACATTCACGGCCAGGGCAAATGTGGCCTGATTGTCCCAGGACGCTTGTATTCGGCGCACCTTAATTCGTTTTACGAACGCGTTCGATTGGAAGAACGCACATGAGGAAAGAACATGGCAAATCTGCAGCTAGACAAAGAGATTACCGCGCTCCTCGTCATCGATCCGTACAACGATTTCATTTCGGAGGGAGGCAAAGTATGGGATCGCTGGAAGGGCGTCGCTGAAGCCAACAATTGTGTTGTTCACATGATGCAGGTCCTGAACGCTGCGCGAAACGCAGGCATTCGCGTCTTCTACGCGTTGCACCGTCGATATCGCGCTGGTGACTACGAGACCTGGAAGTACATTGCGCCGATTCAGAAGGCAGCCTGGTCGCGAAGGATCTTTGAATACGGCACGTGGGGCGGCGAGATCCGCCGCGAGCTCGAGCCTCGACCGGGGGAGATCGTTGCCCACGAGCATTGGTGCTCGAGCGGTTTTGCCAACACGGATTTGAATATGCAGCTCAAGAAACACGGCATCGAGAAGCTCATCGTCATGGGGCTGATAGCCCATACCTGTCTGGAGGCAACCGTTCGGTATGGTGCTGAGCTTGGCTACGAGGTCACCGTGGTGAGAGATGCGACGGCGGACTACTCAGATGAGGACATGCATGCCGCTCTCGACGTGAATATCCCCAACTACGCCAGTGCCATTGTTACCGCAGACGAAATCGTCGATTCGATTTCTGATCTCTCAACCGTGGGAGATGTGGGGCACTGATTGCCCGCAAACAACCGGACCAAATGAAGAAAGGAGTGTTGATGATGGATATGAAACTGGACGCTTTTAGTGCTACCTGTCTCTGACGTCGATCGGGACAAGCACTTCTACGAGAGACATGGCTTTCGACTGGATATCGACTAGGTCGCCAACGAGGAATTTGAGCAGACCGGCACTGGCGCTGCCCAAGCCAAGCCTGTCCTAGTGGCGCCGTGTTGCGAGGACTTGCGTATTCCGCTCGAAACCTTATCTCCGCAGAGCCTCCTCGATCATCCAGTCCAGCTTCTTGCGGTAGAACCCATCACGCACGTAACCGGTTTCATGGAAGCGAATCGTACCCGCCGGATCGATCACGTACAACTGTGGAATCGCTTGAGTTTTGTATGGCTCCTCAATGCTTCCGTCGCTCAGGAGGATGGGAAATGTGTATCCCCGTTCCTCGGCAAGCCTGGGCACGATGTCTTTGTCAGTATCGGTGCTGACGGTCAGTATTGCTACGTCCGGCACCTTGCTGTATTGTTCGAACACCTGTTTCATTTCGTCCAGTTCGCCGATGCATGGTCCACACCACGTCGCCCAAAAGGCGACAACTACGGCCTTACCTCGAAGATCTGCAAGAGATACGGTGTTGCCCTTCAGGTCCTTCAGCATGAACACGGGTGCCGGGCGCTTCACGCGCCGCGCCAGCAAGGCAGTACGGAGTTGCTTCTCGCGCCGCTCGCGATTTTGGACCGGGTTTGCCGCTACTTCTCGCTGTACCCGGGCGGTCTCCAGAGAACCAGCATTCTCGAGAGCTGTGGCGTAGTCGTTCCTGATCCGCGATTCGTCCATTCTGGCCATCAACGAGTCCGGCACAGCTCCTGCTTCGATCTCACGCACCAAGGCCTCGCCGAAGGCTGTCGCCGGCCTCCATTCCTTGCGCGCTAAGTGAGCCTGCATCATGAGCGGCCAGAATTGAATTCGGAATGACTCCTTGATCTCGTCCGTTTGCGGCCATTGGTCCTGCACGAAGGCAAGCCCTCTTCGTGCATAGTTGAGGGCGTTTTCCGGGTTGCGAGGGAGCAGAGCTTCGACGATCTTTACCATGTCGAAATGGTGCCTGGCGGGATTCCCGAACTTCGCGATGAACTGCTTGCTTCGGTACTCAAACTCCTCAGCTGCAGAAGCGAGTTGCGCAGAATTGAACAACTCCGGATGGCTCGTGACGATGTCGAAACGATCACGGGCGGCAAGGGACGCCCAGCTGACATTGTCATCGAACTCTTTGAGATAGGTTGCATAGATCTGCGCAGCCTGACGAGGATCTTTCTCGCTCAACTCCCGTGCTTTATTCAGCCGCTTCTCTTGAGCTAAAAGGCCGCGCGGGAACTTTGCAATACACTCGGCCTCGATCTCGGTGACCCGTTTGTTGTCGCCTAAGATTTTGTAGCCCGACAGGAAATTATGGTAGAAATCCTCGTCGCGGCTTGCCGATGAAGCCTGCTCAAAGAGGTTCAGGTCGCGCTTGGCGGCCGCGCGACGTGCTTCCGCATCCTCCGTCCGGCCGATGACGTCCCAGAACACCGAGTAACCTCTGTAATACTGCGGATATTCGGTGAGTAGTTTTTCAAGCAGCGACTTCGCATCAGCAAGCCGGCCGGCGTTGCGCGCACGAATGGCTTCGGCATAGCGCGGTTGTAGCTGCTGCTTTAGCGTGTTCTCCTGAGCCACCAGGAGCGACGAAAAAGAAACTGCTGCAAGAAGCACACGCAAAAGGACGGACCTCCGTTCATCGCTTTACCTCAATGAGGCCAGTCTCGCATAGCACAAGGAGTCGACAGCCACACTTGCTTCCAGCTCAAACGTGAAGTTACTGGTTCCTGCTGACGATATTCCACTTGGGAGGCAACGACGATGCAGCGCAGAGAACTGACCAACCCCGACCGGATAACGATACGCGGGTTGTCCTCGATTGCACTCCGTGCAGTCGCAGCCCTGTGGGCGATGTATGTATTCGGCGGCGTCGTCGACATCTGCATCCGGCTTCTGCTAACTCGTGCCTATCGGATCAGGAACGACGTCGTGATTCTTCCATGGCTGATCTTGCCCTTGGCAGCCTCGGGAGGAATCGCCGCAGCTTACGCAATTTGGGCGGGAAGGCGACCGGATCAGATCGGCGTCTTCGCTCAACTCGCGATTGCTCTTGCGGGGGCGGTTAGTATTCTTGCCATCCGAATCGACCTCGGCAACAACCGTGATCGGATCGTCCATTTGGTCGGCACGGACGTGTTTACTATTGCCGTGCTATTGCTCGTGGTCATCTCGGCGATTCGGCACGCGCGCGCCCGTCCGTGGCGCCCGTGGCGACGAATCCTGAGAATGATGATCGGCCTGATTCCATTGGTCGTGTCGGTGGTAGCGGCGGGTTTAGCCATCTCTGGCTGGACGGAGGTTTCCAGAACCGGGTTCGAGGGCTGGGGCGTCTTCACCACCCCCTTTGTTGCCATCTTTAGTGCGATGCTCGCGGCGGTCGCGCTCGCATTGACCTGGCTGGGCTTGCGCATTCTGTCAGACTGCAGCCACTAACGGTCGATGCTCTTGGTCATCTTGTCCAAAAGGTCGCGATCGATCTCATAGCCCAAGCCCGGCTTGGTGGGTGCGTAGACATAGCCGTCCTTCGCAATGCGGAACTTGTCCTTGAAGTATGGCCGGTCGGCGGAGCCTTGCGGGACGGTCATTTCGAACCAGACATTATTCGGCATGGCCAGCTCGCAGTGGAAGTGGACGGCGTGATCGAATGTTTCGCCCCAGTTATGGGGAGCGCACTCCATGCCGAAGCACTCGGCCAAGCGGGCAATTTTCATGGCCCCCGTGATGCCACCCACGTTGTCTGTGATCAGCCGCACGACATCCAGCGCACCGCGACGGATGTACTCGGGATAGTTATACGGCGAAAAGATGAACTCGCCGACGTGGATCGGAATATCGAGCGCGGAGCACAACTCGACGAGTCCATCAATATCGGTGGTCGGGATGGGATCCTCGTAGCCGACGAAGTTCAGATCCTGGAGTAAGCGGCCGACCTTGATCGCCTCCTCGCGCGTGTAGACGCCAACCGGATCGGCAAGCAGTATGAAGTCATCGCCGACCGTTTTGCGCACCGCCTTGTACACCTCCATGTCGACTTTGTAGGTTGCACCTTGTCCAGGAGTGCTGGGCGGATGGATCTTGTATGCCTTGAATCCTTGCGCCTTGCAGGTCTGCACCTCCTCCACAAAGGCGTCAACGGTTTGGTGATGCCGCGTGCTGGCGTAAGCTAATACCTTCTCGCGATAGGCACCGAGAATACGATAAATCGGAAGCCCCACTGCCTTGCCGAGAATGTCCCAGAGACAGGTATCGATGGCCGAAGCATAGGAACTCTGTCCAACACGGCGTTGCCGGGGCTCATATTGCGATGTGATGGCCGGCAGATTGAGAGCGCTCTTACCCGGGAGCACGCGCTTCGCATACTCGAGCCATCCGAGGTTACTCCAGTTGGGATGAAAGTAGCGACGCGCGAGAGTGTAATTGCCTTCGATGCCGCTGTTCGTGACCACGGCAGCGATCTGCGTATAGCCCTGGTTTGTGACTGCCGGCCCTCGACCCGGGTCGATGTTATAAACCTTGACTTCTTTAATTGTCAGGTCGGGCAGATCGCCGGGCCTCACCCCGACTGCCTGCGCCGCCGCTAAAGCTGGTGGCGCCAGCGCGGCGGCAGCAGTAGCTCGTAGAACATTGCGTCGCGATACGGTTTTCGCAGGCATTGCGACTCCGGCAGTTAGAAAAGATATTTGAGGCCGAACTGGATTTCGCGCATCGTACGTGCGGAAGTTACCACGCCAAAAGTTGAGGGGACCCGCGCATCGAGAGCAGGTTGATTCCAGTTCGGGTGATTCGCAAAATTAAATGCCTCGAACCGAAATTCGACGTTGTGGCCTTCCATAATCCGGAAGTTCTTCATCGTCGAGAAATCCCACTGGATGACTCCAGGAGTGAAAAGCGTATTGCGGCCGGCATTGCCGAAGCGATATGCCAGCTCGGGATTCGTAGTGTCGAACGCACGAACGTCCCAGAACTTATTCGCGGAACGGTCTTCCGGAATGGGGCTGATGCCGGTGGCATCGGGATAGTTTGCGGAGTTGGAGAGACCGAGGTTCGCCCGGTCGCCGATTCCTCCGATCGTAGTGGGAGTGCCATCGGACAACGTGAGAATGGTCCCGAGTTGCCAGCCGTTTATGAAGCGATCCATGAACCGCTGGCCGGATCGACGCCCGAGCGGCAGCTCATAAAGAACCGACGTTACAAACCTTCGGCCGGTGTGAAATTGGGACAGTCCTTTGTCCATGTTCAAGTCATAGCTGTTCTTTGGAACCAACGGATCGCTTCCATTTGGGCGGATGCCGCTGCCGTTGTCAATGGCCTTCGACCAGGTGAAGCCGGCGAGATAAGTAAGCCCCTGCGCGAATCTCCGCTGCAGCTTGAGGCTGAGTGCGTGATAGTTCGACGTGACTGTGTTGTCGACCATTTGAATTTCCGCGTAAGACGAGCCCCAGGGCCTACGCTGCGCGGGCGTTCGCGTATCTTGGGGACCGGTGCGCATGACTGCCTGATTCCAGAATCGGAGGCGCTCCAGCTTGTGGCCGGCATTGCCCTGGTACCCGACCTCTACAACAGTGTCCGAAGAAACCTGCCGCTGGACATTAAAAAGCCACTGGTAAATGTACGGCGTGCGCCGCGCAACGTTGTTCGCGAGCACAAACGGTGGACCGATGCACGGTCCGTTCCAGTTACTGCACTTAAAGATGGAAGCTTCCGGAGCGAATGGGTCATTCAGCGGCATATTCGGCTGTTCCTGATTCGTCGTCAGGCTGCGCCGGCCGCCTGTGTTTCTCGCCATGTCGAATCTCGGAAGATTGGAATCCTGTGCAAAAAAGACACCGAAGCCGGTGCGTACAACCAACTTGTCGTTTGGGCTCCACGAGACGCCGATCCGGGGACCGAAGTCATTGCGGTCCGATCGAACCAGAGACCGGCCGAGATATTGATCACCCGCCTGGACCGGGATTCCGTCATGAAAGTGGAATCCCAGGTCGTCATAGAAATCGCCTTCACCAGGCCGCGTGAAGATTGGGGTTCGTGTGCCGGGAAGGAGCGACGCATAATTCGGCGTCACACCGGTATCGAACATCTGGAGGTTCATGATGCCGCGGTATTTGTCGTACCAGGGCTGGCTGTATTCATAGCGCAGACCAAGATTGATCGTGAGGCGCGGCGTGATCTTCCATGTGTCCTCGGCGTAGGCATAGATTGATGATCCTCGCAGCAGGCCGACTACCTGGCGGCTTGCAGTCTGCGCGAGTTGGACGTCTCCCAGTAGAAAGTCCGCAAAAGAATGCCCTGTCGTGGACCGCCGCGTGGGATCAGCGGTTGCGATCTGCTGAAATGCGAACTGCCCTCGTACAAACGCATCGCCCACCTGATTGAAACGGTCACGCCGGAACTCGCCACCGAATCTGAACGAATGCTTGCCTCGAACGATCGAGACATTATCGATGAACTGGAATATATGATCGTGCAGCGAGAACGGAACCTGCACCAGATCTCCAAATCCGCTCAATCCATCCTGGAAGCCGATGCTCGGCAATCCCCAGGACACAGGCGGCAACGATGCGATACCGTTGATCCCCAGCTCAGCGGTTACATTGCGCTCATTTGCATAGAAGGCCACGTTGTCATTTAGAAACTGGTTGTAACCAAAGCGGAACTCGTTTACGACTGCGGCGCCAAACAGCCGTGTGTTCGAAAGAGCGACCTGGTAGACGGTAGTATCGATCCTCCCCGCCGACTGCTCGAACGTCGAACGCTGACGAAGAAATTCGTTCCCCCAGCTGAACCGGCCGAACCAATTCGAGTTACCGCTTTCGTTCCAGTCGATGCGTTGCGTGAACTGATCCCAATCGTTGGGTCCTGGCACGTTGCGCACGTAGTTCCGCACGATGTTATCGCCGGACACGGTTGCGCGTGGATAAAACTCCAGAAGCTTCAACGCGATTGGATCGAACCGGTTTATCGGGATCTGATTGTTCGGGAAAGGCTGGGCAGCGATGGCTCGAACGTTACCCTGCGCGTCAGTTGAATAGACACGAGTCGCGGGATCGTAGATAGGACGACTCTGTCCACTGAAATCACCCGCTCTCATACGATCCGGAGCTACGCTGGCCACGCCTTGTGTTGTTTTGCGATCTCGAAAGCCTTCGTAGTTCGAAAGGAAGAACAGCTTATTTCGGATAATCGGGCCGGCCAAGGTGAAGCCGAACTGATTTCGGCGAAACGGATTCTTGTTCGGGCTCGCCTGCTGCCACTCACGAGCGTCAAAGACATCGTTTCGAAGAAATTCAAAGATCGCTCCATGGAACCCGTTCGTGCCGGATTTCGTCGCAGCACTGATCTGTGATGTGGCGCGACCATACTCAGCCGAGTAGATTCCTGTCTGGACTTTGAATTCCTGCAGTGCGTCGATGGATGGCCGGACCACGAACAGGTTGTAAGCGACATCCGTGTTTTCGATCCCGTCGAGCGTGTAGTTGTTGAACTGCTGGCGTTGCCCGGCAACCGAGATCGCCTGATTGGCACGCTCGCCGCCAACGCGAGTCGCCGCTTCTCCGCCTGCGCCCATTTCGCCGGTCACGTTGGTGCTGAGCTTAACGAGCTGCAAATAGTTCCGGCCATTGAGCGGCAGCTCAACCACACGCCGATTGTCAATGACAGTGCCGACGGCTGCGTTTTCCGTTGCCAGTACGGGAGAGCTTTCTGAGACGTCGATCTTTTGGCCCACCTCGCCGACTTGAAGCGTGAAGTCGATGCGCTGGACTGCTCCGACTTGAAGATCGATGCCGTGGCGGGAAACCGACTTGAAGCCCTGCACCGACACGTCTACGTTGTAAGTGCCCGGGACCAGAAACGGCATCGAGTAAGTGCCGCTCGGATTGGTTTTGAGGTGGCGGACCTGGTTGGTGGCGGCGTTCGTGATGGTGACACTTGCGTCGCTGATGACAGCACCGGTCTGGTCAGTGATTGTACCGGTGATCTCGCCGTAATTTTGCGCCAGGAGAGTGGCGGCGAACATCGTCGATACCAAGGCAACTCGCGACATAGCGTAGTTTCGCTCCTAAGCTCTGAGCCAGGGTTTCACAGAATCGAGCATTTGACGAATGACTTCTCTTCCGCTTTCATCGAGCCGGCCGCCTAATCCAACGGAGGCAGGCGATTGTGGGTTGTTGCGCTTCTCCCGGACCTGGGAGGTCTTGAACACGCCGCGAAGCTGGAGGATGTACTTCAGCGATTCGATACCGTAGATACTGACCTCGCTGATGAGCATCGAGACACGGCCGAACATTTCGATCGATTCTTTCTGTTTTCCTTCGTGCCAAAGATCCCAGGACGTGGCATATAGGTCGGCAAAGGACGCTGCGGGCATGGTGCCGGAAAAACCGCGCCGCATCTCGTCGATCATGGTGCGGCCGTGCATGCCGGTGAAGACTTTCAGTTGATCCGAGCTCTGCTGGCGGAGGGCCCCGATGCGAAAGAGCGGCTGTCCCGCTTCGTCCTTTACATAGCGAAAAGTCGGAATCGTTTTGTACATCTCGATGAGTGTGGCGACACTCATCTCTCCGACAGCCTGCACGAACAGAGGAAGATCGGTCGCGGCGCCGACTTGCTTATAGAAGTCAACGATTGCCTTGGGATCCTTTTCGTCCTGCGGCGGAAGCGAGATGATCGCGTCCGCCCCAACTTTTTTGGCATGCTTTGCATATCGCACCGCAGCCTCCGTGCTCGGACCCTGCACGCCGAGGACAAGCGCCGGCCTGAGCTTTTTCGCGAGCTTGCCTAGCGCCTCGGCGCCTTCCAGACGCTCGGATTCACTGAGCGTGGCCCATTCGCTGGCGAGCTGCGGCCACACAAATCCGTGAACACGTCCGCGATCAACAAATCGATATTGTTCGACGAGCGAGTCGATGTCCAGTTTGTCGGAATCGGTGAAAGGACTTTGTGCGATAGGAAAGACGCCGCGTAACAGCTTGGGCCCCGTATCCGCGGGATGCACGCGAAGCTGCAATGAGCCGGCAGCGAGTACCTGGAGAAAGCTTCTTCTGGAGGGGGTCATTGGAAACGCCACCGTCAAAACAGGAACTTCAACGCCAGTTGAATCTGGCGAGGCTGGTTTGCCTGGCTGCTTACGACACCGAACGTCGAAGTATCGAGGAACATCCCTGCAACACCGAATCGCACGCGGTTGGCCGCATTGAAGAACTCGCTGCGGAACTGGAGGTTGTAGCGGCCGTCCTCCCCGAACCGGTTGTTCTTAAACAAGCCGAGGTCGAGATTGTTCGTGCCGTGCCAGCGCGCATCCGGCAACGTCCTTGGCGCATTGCCATATGTATAGGGTGCGGGCTGGCTGAATACGCTGGTATCGAACCATCGGTTGAGCCGGCTTCGGGGATCGGTCGTGAGCTTCGCGCTTGTACCGTTGTTGTTCGGACGGGAATTGCTGCTGTACGACCCGTACACATCCGTCACGTCATTGAACGCGCCGGTCAGATTGGTGCGCGTTCCCACTGCGATGGGTGTCCCGCTTTGCGCCGTATAGAGGCCGGAAACCTGCCAGCCGTCGACCAGCAGGTTGGCAGGGCCGAGATTCCTCAGATATCGGCCTTGCTTGCCAAAGGGAAGTTCGACGGTGTAGCTGACCACGAGGCGGTGCGGCACGTCGGCCACAGCAAGCGAGCGGTCGAGCCGGCGGTTGTTGTTGTTCAGGAAGCCCATGCTCGTGCCCTGGGCACCCTGCTCCAGCCAGTCGCTTCGGCTCTCGGTATTTCCGATCGCCTTGCTGAGCGTGTATGCCGCACTGATTACGGAACTGCCAAATCGCCGGTTGAACTGCATCTGGAATGAGTGATAAGTGGAATGCCCCAGCGGCATGCCTTCGGCGTAGAGCGTCTGGAATTGCGGGAAAGGACGCAGCAGTTGTCCCCGCGCAACCGTGGGACGCGACAGGGGTCCGGCCTGCACAACGCCGAAGAAAGGATTCGCGACTTGTTCGCGGAGCTGGTCACCCAGGGGAAGATACCGGTCTTGCAACTGATTCAGTTGGCTGGCCCATTGCGCCGGGAGTCCGACGCCGGAACTGCCGGCGTACAGCACTTCGAGAACCGTGTTGCGGCCAAGCTCCTGCTGGATATCGAAGTTCCACTGCTGCATATAGCCGGCGCGGAAATTGCGCTGATTCGCGGCGGCATTCTGTCCGATCAGCGTATTGAGTCCAGCTTTGTTTCCGGGAGGATCGAGAATACCACTCGGGTAGGGATTGTCCAGAGTGTTGTAAGGAGTGAGTCCGCCATCCTGTGAGGCAACTGCAAGCGTATTGATCGCCCACGCAGGCGCACGATTATCGCCAGTGACCTCCGTGATTGCTGCTGGTATCCAGAACAGGCCATAGCCGCTGCGAATGACGGTTCTCTGGAACAACTGGTAAGCGAGGCCGACGCGAGGCCCGAACTGCCTCTTGTAGAGATCGTAGGGTGAGCGGGTATCCTTGTCGGCAAACCGGAAACCTCCTACCAGCGGCATGCCCACGGCCGCACTGATAGGAAGCTGTGCGGTCGGGTCAAACCA
This sequence comes from Bryobacteraceae bacterium, assembly GCA_035640835.1. GTDB lineage: Bacteria > Acidobacteriota > Terriglobia > Bryobacterales > Bryobacteraceae > DASQVJ01. The sequence goes on along the minus strand of DASQVJ010000219.1, from coordinate 2,988 downwards.
CATCTTGCGGTTATAGCGCTCCGTGATCGGAAACTCGAGACTGTAGTCCATTCCGATGTTCAGCGTGAGGCGACGCGTCACTTTCCAGTCGTCCTGCAGGAAGAACGAAAGATAACGGCGCTGGTTGGCCAGACGCTCGCTCTTGGCCACGGAAGCACTTGCCATGTAGCCCATCAGGAAGGAGGCTAACGGAACACCGCTATTCGAATCGAGCCTCAGCGGATTGATGGCACTCATCTGGCTGGTGAACTGGAATGCGGGCAGCAGCGAATTTTGCTGGAACTGGTTTAACTGCTGCACTCGGTAGTCGACGCCGAACTTCAGGGTATGTACGTTCTTGACCCAGGTCATGGAAGCTCGCTGACCCCAGCTGTTGAGATCTACCAGCGTTAATCCCGCCGACGACGTGCTGCCAACTGGAACGAGGCCATCAACATTGAATGCAGGGAACGACTTGATCTGTGTTGCATCCGCAAGCGTCTTCGGGAAGCCAAGCGTGGTGATGTCGAACCCGAGCGCGTAGGGAATGCTCGGACTGTCGTAGCGCGCGAACCCGGTGCGGAATTCACCGATGAGTCCGGGGCTAAAAACGGCAGTAGCCGACGCAGTTGCATGCGTTCGCGTATAGCTCGCCTGCCGTGTGAGATTGACCGTGTATCCGAGCGGATCGAGGTTGAACGTGTCGGCCCAGATGCGGGAGTAAGTGCCAAACAATCTCCAGCGCGTGTTCAGGTTGTGGTCGAGCTTGCTGACGATTTGATGCTCGTTCGTGCCTCCCCCGCCGACTGTCGAGTAGTTATTCACGTTCGTAATCGGATTGCCGAGTGCGTTGGGCGTCGGCCAGATCGGGGCTACATTGGACGCAACTCGGCTGATCCGATTGCTCGGGATGATATTTCCGGGGAATGGGTCTCGTACGTAGCTGCCGTCGGGCAACTGGCGTGTCGTCAGCGGATCCGCGATAAGGATCACATTACCGGCGGCATTGCGAGTTTGTGAAAAGTCGCCTCTCCGTTCGAGAGCTGTGGGAACAGTGGTGATTGTGGGATTGCTGTTCCGGTTTCGATATTCTTCCCAGTTTGCGAAAAAGAATGTTTTGTCCCTCCGGATCGGTCCGCCGACGGACGCGCCGAATTGATTCTGGATGAGGTTCGGCCTGGGATTGCCCGCCCGATTTTGGAAAAAGTTATTCGCATTCAGAACCTTGTTTCGCATGAACTCGTACGCGGAACCGTGAAAGTCATTTGTCCCGGATTTGATGCTCATGCTGACGACTGCGCCCGAGGTGCGGCCAAATTCTGCCGAGAACGTGTTCGTCTGGACACGGAATTCCTGAGTCGCATCGACGGGAGGGACGAACGAGGGCGAATTCATTTGCGCCAGATCGAGTGCCAGGCCTTCGACAAGAACCGCATTGGCGTTGGCCAAACCACCGTTTGAAGAGAAATTGTTCAGCGAACCGTTTTTTCCTCCGAAACCGCCCTGAATCCGAATGCCCGTCGATAGCGCAACCAGGTCCAGAGGATTGCGTCCGTTCAAAGGAATCTCGGTTACCTTGCGGTTCTCGACGACGGTTCCAATTGTGCTCGTTCCGGCATCGAGGATCACATGCGCCGCTTCGACCGTGATACTCTCTTTGGTCTCTCCGATTTCCATCTGGAAATCCAAGCGCGCTACCTGCTCGACAGCGAGGGTCAGCGATTCCCGCTTCAATTGCTTGAAACCAGCGGCCGAAACAGTAACCGTGTACTGTCCTGGAAATAAGGTGGTGATCAGGTAATTCCCCGCTTCGTTTGTTTTTGAAGAGCGAGGGACACCACTCTCTACGTTGGTGGCGATGACTTCGGCGCCGGGTACTGCCGACCCTGTCGCATCAGTGACCGTACCTGTCATTTGAGCGTTTTGACTAAACGCGGGGAGAGCGAGCGTAACAGCACACACCAAAGAACGTGTGAGGGAACACACAAAGTTCGCGCTCGGCAAATTCAGCCTCATAGAGGAAGCCTCCTGCGTGGGTCGAAGTTTATTAAAAACCGGTGCTCTCGTCAATAGATTTTGCATAATGCAGAGTGTGGGGCAGAGCGTAGCTGTGAGTACGATCACATGAACGGGTTGTCCCGATGGCCCCGATCGAAATGGCGAAACAACTAAACAAGGCGCCCCTGAAGCGGCTCGTGCTGAAGGACCAAGTCTCGGATTTGATTAAGAACGCAATCCTATCCGGCAAACTTGAGGCAGGCGACCGGATTGTGGAGATGAAGTTGGCCGAGGACCTCGGCGTGGGGACGACCGCCGTAAGAGAAGCGCTGTTCGAATTAGAAGCTCAGGGATTTGTGACCCGCCTCACAAACAAAGGTACTTTCGTGACGCAGCTTTCCAAGGAGGACGTCGCGCAAATCCTCAGAGTCCGTCACGAGCTGGAGGGCTTGGCGGTTGAGCTGCTTGAGAAGCGGGCAACCGAAGACAATGTTGCATCCCTTCTACGAATCGTGGAGGAAATGAGACAGGCGGCCCAATCGAACGACCTTCAAGAGTTCTATCGTGCCGATCTGGAGTTTCACCGGACCATCTGGTCACTCTCAGGGAACCGCCATTTGGCCAAGGCGCTCGACATCACAGTCGTTCCGCTGTTTGCGTTCTTCATCATAAAGAACCCAAGTGACTCGGTGGATCAGCTGTTGGAGAGTGTGAACTGGCACGGCCGTGTGGTCGAAGCGATCGCGAAAAAAGAGAATGCTCGAAAGTGCATGGAGGCAGCTCTGAAGTTCTTTAATGAACAAGAGAACTGGATGCTCTTCGATGCAGGTTCTCAGAAGCGTAGTCACCCGTCGTGAGCTGCTGAAGCTGTCCTGGCGCTGCTGCTGCGTTATCTGTCTTAAGCCGCGGCAGGGCCAAGCGACGATAACCACTGTCAAGCGGATGAGGCTTAAAACCTGGGTCGAAATGCTGATCCGCATTGATACGCATGAGACGTGATTTGACAATCGC
>DASQVJ010000218.1:0-4484 GCA_035640835.1 Bryobacteraceae bacterium | reverse complement strand
CCGCTCCAACGACCACCGCCTCCGCACCTCCGCCACCCCAGACCCCAACTCCGGAACCCGCTGCTCCCGCGCCCGCACCGGCGCCTGCCGAGAAGGACGGCACGTCCGAACTTCGGGAGATTTTGGCTTCCGCCAGCCAGTTCGAACGAGCCAAGGATAGCGCCAAGGCGATCGAGGCCTACTCGAAGGCACTCGCCCTAAAACCCGACCTGCCGAACACGCTGCTCGATCGAGGCCGTCTCTATATGGAGACGAAGCAGTTCGCGAAGGCCTCTGCTGATTTCCAGGCCGCCATTAAACATTCGCCAAAGAATCCCAAGGCGCATTTCGGTGCTTGCGCCGCCGCCCTCTCGCTCAATCAATTCCAGGAAGCAGTGAATGCCTGCTCTGAGGTGTTGAAACTCGAGCGCTCAGGCGACGCAGCCCATTACCGCGCGCAGGCCCACCTGGCGCTTAAGAATGTCGATGCCGCCATTGCCGACCTCCGCCTCTCGACACAGATAAAGCTCGACGCCCCGGACGCCTTCTTCCAGCTCGGACAGATTTACCAGCAGAACGGCGACCTGGTGAATGCGTTGAATTCGTACACCCGGGCGATCCAACAAAAGGGAACCTATGCCGACGCGTACAAAGCGCGGGCGCAGATCCGTAGCTACCTCGGCGACACCGCCGGATCGAGTGACGATACCACTCGTGCGGCGGCTTCACTGAAACGTTAGCTGGACCGAGTCGATGACAGAGCAGTTACGTTCTCGTAAATTGTTCAAGAACCACTGCAAATGAGGGATTCTCGGACGATACAATATTAGGAAACTATATCTCTGCATACGGCAGGGAGGTGTTACCTGACCGCACGACTGTTTTTGAAGCTCATTGTCGGCGTGTTCCTAGTGTTGGTTGTGGCGCTATTCGTCGTCGATTTTCTTGCCTCGAAAGTCGCCGAACGAACGTACATCGAAACGCTTCGTCGTGAGCTTGCGGACAAGGGCAGGATGATCGGCCTGCTCGAAGGTGACCGGCTGGTCGATGTCGACGATAGCCGCCTGCATGCGATTGCAAAATCTGCAGGAGGCCGCCTCACCTTAATTGCCAAAGACGGACGAGTGTTGGCCGACTCCGAAGCTAATCGCGCCAACATGGAGAATCACGCCAACCGGAAAGAGGTTGCCGAGGCTCTTCGAGGCGAGACCGGAGTCGACGTCCGCAACAGCCACACGATTGGCGTCAAATTTCTCTACGTCGCCGTCCCACAGGGATACGGCGCGCTGCGTCTAGCCGTTCCTCTTTCCGAAATTCAAGCTCAAGTCGATCGTATCCGCGAGCAGCTCCTCATGTCGGTGGTTCTGGCATTCCTTCCCGCCGTCATCGTGGCGTTTGTTTTCGCCCGGTACGTCTCATCGAAGCTCGGGTCGATTATTGAGTACGCCGGCAAACTCGCCCGTGGCGATTTCGAAGCACGACTGCAGATTCGGAACAAAGATGAGTTTGGACTTCTGAGCCAGCAGCTGAACGAGACGGGTGAAAAGCTGCAGAAGATGTTCGAAGAACTGCAGCACGAACACGAGCAACTCGAAAAGCTGGAACGAATCCGCAAGGACTTCGTGATTAACGTCTCGCACGAGCTGCGGACGCCCCTGGCATCCATCCAGGGCTACACCGAAACGCTCCTCGACGGCGCCATTCACGAGCCCGAGCACAATGTCCGCTTTCTCAGCATCATACGGAACAACGCCGAGCGCCTCGGCCGCCTCGTCGCGGACCTCATGACGCTGTCCCGGATCGAGCTGAAATCGACCAAGTTCCAGTTCGCCTCCTATTTTGTCAACACGTTGCTGGAGGACTGCGTCGACTCCGTGCGGCCCATGTCCGAGAAGAAGAACATCGATATCACGCTCCGGCGGGCCCAGGATCGAACCGAGGTGTTTTGTGATTCGGAGGCTGTTCACCAGATTGTAATCAACCTCCTCGACAACGCGCTGAAGTACACGCCCGAGGGCGGGGCGATCGAGGTCGGCGCCCGCGAGCTGCCGGTCACCAGTGGTCTGGTGGAGATCTACGTCCGGGACACGGGAATCGGCATCCCCGCCGAGGACCTCCCACGTCTATTCGAACGGTTCTACCGCGTCGACAAGGCCCGATCCCGCGAACTCGGAGGGACGGGTCTGGGTCTGGCAATCGTTAAGCACCTGGTTCGCGCCATGGGCGGCGACATCAAGGTCCAAAGCCAGCTAGGGAAGGGATCAACGTTCTCTTTCACCCTCCAGCAACACGACATCGGCTTGATCGAGGACGCGACCGTTCAAGCGGAATTAACAGCATTGTAGTTGATTTGTAACATCATCTCGGTAACGTCAAAGGTATGAAAAAGATCGCACTCATCGAGGACGATTCGGATCTGTTTGCGCTCCTGAAATACAACCTGGAGAAGGAAGGGTTCATCCTGGTCGGGGCACAGACTGGGAAGGGGGCGATCGAACTCTGCCGTCGCGAGCGTCCGGACCTGATTCTTTTGGACATCATGCTCCCCGACTCCGATGGGTTGGACATCTGCAAGGGCATTCGCAGCCACCCGGAGCTGGCTCACATTCCAGTGATCTTCCTTACGGCTCGAGCTTCTGAAACGGATCGGATCGTTGGTCTCGAGCTAGGCGCGAACGACTACATCGTCAAGCCGTTCTTCATCCGTGAGTTGATTGCCCGTATCAAGATTCAGTTTCGAGGCCAGGCTACTCCCTCCAGGGTGCTCAAGTCGGGCGCTCTCGAGTTGGATCGGACCAGTTGCCGCGTGAAGATGAACGGGAGTCCACTGTCGCTGACCGCAACCGAGTTCCGCCTGCTCGAATTTCTGATGAGCCGGCCCGGTGTCGTGTTTAGCCGCGAACAGTTGCTCGATGCGGTGTGGGGACACGATCGTGCCGTGACCGATCGTACGGTGGACGTTTACATTCTGCGTCTCCGCCAGAAGACGGAAACGGATCCTACCAATCCTACGCTGATCCGTTCAGTGCGGGGTTTTGGCTACAGCTTCAATGAGGCTGCGGAACCGTCTGTGGCTAGCCCCGCGCCAGCTGCGATGTAGAACGCCGCGCAGACGAAACGTGAAAAAGGGGTAGGCCGAGCGGCTTACCCCTTTTTCGTTCCGGTTTTCGCTTAGCAGGCTTAAGCGGTCTTTTTCTTGCTCGCGCGAGGTGCGACGTTGGCGTACTTCTTCTGGAAGCGATCCACACGACCCTCGGTGTCCACCAGCTTCTGCTTGCCGGTGAAGAACGGGTGGCAGTACGAGCAGATTTCCACGCGGATGTCGCCTTTGTGCGTCGAGCGAGTCGGGAACGAGTGACCGCAAGCGCAGATTACTTTGACTTCGTTATACGCAGGGTGAATCCCAGCTTTCATTTCGAGTGAATCCCTTCTTAGAGTTGAATACCTAGTGTAACAGATGCCCGGCCGGAATCCTGAGATTCGGCCCCCCATAAAATGGAAACCCCCGACCGCGCCTCAGCGCTGATCGGGGGTATGCATAGCTTTCAGACTCTCGCGATGTGGCCGGTCCACGGGAACTTTGGTTCGCCACTGAAACGAACCGGCTACATTGAGGAGGTCAGATCAGCAATCGGCCACCTCGCGTGTCGATAGTCTATGTCCGTTATTACTGCCCATATTAGACTGGATCACCTCCTTTTTCAGTGTTAACTACATCCTATCACGGGCATTGGCGCTGTCAACAAGCTGACCAAAGGTTTGTGATCCAGGGTACAAGAAAGCAAAAGGGCGTTCCGCCAGGAACGCCCAAATCAAGGAGACAACTACCACTGAAGCGAAAAGAACCTCTAAGCACCCTGCAGGAGAGCAATCCCCTGGCCAATCCCTAACCCGCTGAAAAATCAAAACAGCACGCTACAAACCGTTCCCGAGAATACGAGGTTTCGTAGAGACGGCTTTCAGAAATCGTAGAGTTACACTGTTCAAGTGCATCCCGGGGACATACAGGAGGCGCTCGACAGTTCTGTCGCCCGGCGCACGTTCGTAGGTTTTTTCATCTTTGGGCTCCTCATGGCCTTCCCCGGCGCGATTCTGCCTGCCTGGGGATATCATCTCAAAGTCAACTTTATCGCCGCGGGTCTGTGTTTTCTGGCACTTGCAGGGGGCCTGGTCGTCTCGGCACGGGTGGCTCTCTACTTGCTGCCGATGCGAGGGATTGGACAACTACTGACGTCGGGCTGCCTGCTCGCGTTCACGGCGATGCTTTACCTTTCGGAAGTATCGCCGCCGCTGCCCGAGAGCTACCGGATTACGGGATTCCTGTTCATCGGCGCGGCCGGCGGGCTGATCAACACCGCCATCTTCCACGCTTTACAGCCGCTCTACCGGCATTCGCCGGCTGTGGCGGTGAACCTCGCCGGATCGTTCTTCGGCTTGGGCTGCCTGGTGACGGCCCTGATCATTGGCGGAATCTACTACGTCTATGACGTCTCGAGCATGTTGTT
>DASQVJ010000217.1:0-4554 GCA_035640835.1 Bryobacteraceae bacterium | reverse complement strand
TGGCCTGGCTGGGAAGCCGCTGTGGATCGGGGTGAGTGCGCGGGACTTTTTTGGTACGTACTCGCCCATGTACATCGAGGATGGGCGCAAGGAGTTCGCAAAGCTGCAAGGTGTTTATCGCGTGCTGGGCGCGGAGCGAATGGTCGAGTGGTATGAGACGCCGCTGCCTCATGCGCTGTCCCACGACCTGCGGGTGCAGATCTACAACTTCTTGGAGCGCCATCTGCGCGGATCGGAGAAGACAGTTGCTGAACCGCCGGTGAAACCTGAGCCGGATGCGACTTTGTGCGTCGGCAAAACGGGCAACGTGGTGCGTGACTTCGGAAGCAAGACGCCACTGAAGCTTGCTCAGGAGAAGATCGCGGAACCGCAGCCTTCCGCTGTGGTGCTGCCTAGGGTGCTTCAAATGGATATGCGCAAGCACCTGCAGGCGGACAAGCATGTGGAATGGAGAACGCTCGGAAAAGCCATCGGTGAAAGCGGAGGAATCGAGGCAATGGAAGTGGACTCCGATGAGCAGGTATGGCTGCCGGGCTTTGTCTTCTTGCCTCGAGTTGAATCGAAAACGGTGCTTCTTGCGCTTGACCCGAGAGGTCGAGCGGCGCGCTGGCGTGAGGGCGATCTTTATCATCAGCTCGCGTCCACTGGATTGGTTGTGGCTGCCTTTGACGTACGTGGAGTTGGTGATTTGTCGCCCGAGGTGTCATCCGGCAACCCGTTCTACACCAAGCCACATGCTGAGGAAGACTCGTATGCCTGGGCATCGCTGATCCTGGGTCGATCGTTGTTGGGCCAGCGGGTGACGGATATCCTGGCTATCGGGCTGGCGCTGCGGAAGCGCTTCCCAGGGAGTCGTCTTGTCGTGGCCGCAAACGGACACCTCAGTACGTCGGCTCTGTTCGCGGGGAGTCTGGACCCGGAGATCGCCAAAGTACTCACGGCCGGCGGGCTACGGTCTTATAAAGAACTCTTGGAGAGCGAAGAGTATTCGGAGCCCTTTGCGAACTTCATTCCGAACGGCGCGAAGCTGAACTTGATGGAAAAGACTCGAGCAGGCCTGGGCTCGAGGTTCATAGAAGCCAAGGCCTGGACGGTGGAGGCGCTAAGCAGTCTCTGACGCTTAAGCCTTCTTGGGCAGTTCGTAGTTAAACATCCACTGGGTGCCGAACTTGTCGCGGAGCATCCCGAAGTGGGCTCCCCAGAACTGGTCCTGGAGATCCATGACGACTTCCCCTCCTTCGCTGAAGGCGGCAAACAACCTCTTGATCTCGTCCATGCTCTCGCACACAACGTTGACCCAGACGTTGTTTCCCATCTGGATCGGCATACCGGGCGGTGCGTCGGATGCCATTAACGTCACGCCGTCCTTTGTGAGGCTTGCGTGCATCACTCGGTTCTTTGCATCTTCAGGGCAAGGGAAGTCAGGGGGCATCTCGCCGAAAGTATGTACCTGTAGCTCAGCCCCGAAGTTCTTGGCGTAAAACTTCATTGCTTCGTGGCAGGTGCCGTCGAAGTTGAGATAAGTCACGAGTTGTTTCAAAGCGTGCTCCTTTTTGTTGTCAATCGGATTACAGCTAAGAGTTCTGATGTTGCGAAGTCTTCGCAGTTCCCCCAAACACCTCTTTGTGCAGCTTCAGTCTCTATGCAGGCTTACAGACTAGTCGATACCTTGTCAACGAGAGATACTGCGGCTGGTTATCGGGTTTGATCGCTGAAGCGCAACGGATTTACTTGACACCGTTGTAGCCGGACTTGTTGCCTGCAGTTGTCGTGTACTTGGAGCTGTTCGAGACTGCGGCCTCAAGGGCATACACTTCCATACTTAATTCCGAAAGCTTCTTTTTCGCTTTCAAAGCCACGGCGATTTCCGAAGCCCGATCGAAAACTGCTTGCATGGTCGGGTCTCCGTTGGAATCAAGCAACACATCGCCTTCGGGAAAGATCTCGAGTGCGTAGACAGCCTGAGCGAGGTAGGCCGCTGCTTCGGACTCTGACACGTAGAGTTCGCCTGCGTTCTTCATATCGAGCGCGGCGTGAACCGCTTCGTGAACAATCAACGCGCGTCGCGTGTCCGTTAGACCGGAGTGGAACCGAAGATATAGATTGTTGCCTACGCGGATCACCAAGTCCCAGTTCACGGTATAGCCTCGGTATTTGAAGTGAAGCTTCGCGAGATTCGGATCGCCCAGAACGCTGATGCCCAGCTTCTTGGCGGCCAGGTCTTCAGGCGTGAAAGGACCTCCGGGCGGAGGCGGTGGCTTAATGGGGCCGCTCGACGGTGTCCAGGATTTTGGGAGGATGTAGATCTTTCCGGGACTGGATGTCCCAGGGATTTTTGCGTTCGTACTGTTCGGTGCGCTTTCACGTAAGTCTCTGGTTCGATCGAAAAAGATTTTCAACGCCGTGTCGATTTGTCTTCGGGTCAGTCGACGTTAGAGTGGAAGCGCAATCACCAAGCGCTCTTAGGGACGAAAGAAAGGAGAAAAACAACGATGCGATTCATGCTGATCGTCAAGGCCGATGCTGATTCGGAAGCCGGCAAGCCGCCGACACGGGAACTTATGGAGGAGATGGGCCGGTTCAATGAGGAGATGGTGAAAGCCGGAGTGATGCTCGCCGGCGAAGGCCTGCTTCCGAGTTCGAAGGGGGCTCGTGTCAAGTTCTCCGGATCGAAGCGGAGCGTCGTGGACGGGCCGTTCGCGGAAACGAAGGAACTGATTGCAGGGTTCTGGCTGATTCAAGCCAAATCGCTCGAGGAAGCAATCGAGTGGGCAAAACGGAGCCCCAATCCGATGGGGGAAGGGAAGACGGCAGAAATCGAAGTTCGGCAGGTGGCGGAGGCCGCAGACTTCCCTGCTGACGTGTTCACACCGGAAGAACAAGCCCGCGAAGAAGCACTGCGGCGGCAGATTGCCCAACAACAAAAGTCGTAGCCGGTACGTTAGTTGCGCTCGGTGAGGTAGAGATGCTGTGATCGGTAGTCGTGACGGCTACCGACACTCATCGGGCAATTGAAACGGTGTGGCGCATGGAGTCCGCGCGGCTGATTGGTGGACTCGTTCGCATCGTCCGCAACCTTGATCTAGCAGAAGAACTGGCGCAGGATGCTTTGGTGGCTGCTCTCGAGCAATGGCCCGAGGCGGGCGTCCCATCGAATCCAGGCGCCTGGCTGATGGCTGCCGCAAAGAATCGAGCCATTGATCGGCTGCGACGTCATAAGCTCCTCGACCGAAAGCACCAGGAGCTTAGCATCGACTTGGAATCAAAGCAGGGCAGCATTCCCGATTTCGACCAAACGCTGGACGATCCGGTGGGGGACGATTTGCTTCGACTCATGTTCGTCGCTTGTCATCCGATGCTGTCCACCGAGGCGCGAGTTGCGTTAACGCTGCGGCTCCTTGGCGGTCTGACAACGGCCGAAATTGCGCGCGCGTATCTGACGCCCGAGCCGACGATTGCTCAACGTATCGTGCGAGCCAAGCGAACCCTGGCCGACGCACAGATACCGTTCGAGGTTCCTCGCGGTGCAGCGCTTGCGGAGCGGCTATCGTCTGTGCTCGAAGTTGTCTACCTGATCTTCAACGAAGGGTACACGTCGACATCCGGTGACCAGTGGATTCGGCCGGCCTTGTGCGAAGAGGCTCTGCGCCTCGGCCGCATTCTGGCGGGGCTCGCGCCGATGGAAGCAGAGGTGCACGGCCTGATTGCTCTGCTCGAGATACAGGCTTCTCGATTCCCGTCCCGTGTTGGCCCAGACGGCGAGCCCATTTTGCTAATGGACCAAGACCGCAGCCGTTGGGATCGGCTACTTATCACGCGTGGTCTGAAGGCACTTGAACGTGCCGAGCAGCTTTCGGACAGGCCAGGTCCATACACGCTGCAGGCTGCGATTGCGGCTTGTCATGCGCGCGCTGTCGTTCCCGAGGCCACGGACTGGTCGCGGATTGCGGAACTCTATGCGAAGCTTGCCGAGATCTGGCGTTCGCCTGTGGTGGAACTCAATCGTGCGGTCGCGGTCTCGATGGCGTTCGGTCCGGCTGAAGGACTGCAACTGGTCGAGAAGCTTGTGGACGAGCCGCTGATGAAGGAGTATCACTTGCTCCCAACCGTGAGGGGCGACCTGCTGTTCAAACTGGGCCGGTTGGCAGAAGCACGGAGCGAGTTCGAGCGGGCTGCCAGTCTCACACGAAATGAAAAAGAGCGCCAGCTCCTCACAGCACGAGCGGAAGCCTGCCGAAGTGAACCCTAGAAGTCCAGATCCAAGGTTGCGCGCGGCGTGGAGACGTCGGAAATGGGTCTTGACTTGTTATGAATGCCGTGCCACGATTCTCGTGATTTCTAAACCCCTATGAGAATTCTACAGAACGCGGTACTGTGTTCATTGCTAAGCTCCTCGTATTTGATTTTCGGCGCGGATGCTATCGATTGTGCCAAGAAATCGTTACAGGACGAAGTCGATAAAACGAAGGCTGGTGAAACGATAAATTTCAGCGGGACTTGCGGGCCTGTCGTCATTCGAACGCCGAATCTGACGCTTATCGGCGTGGCAAACGC
>DASQVJ010000216.1:0-11146 GCA_035640835.1 Bryobacteraceae bacterium | reverse complement strand
TGGAAGTCGCGCGCGATCCGCAGGCGAGATATCGCAATTCCCTTCAGACGGCGTGCAAGGCGTAACCCCATCCCCAGTCGTGGTGCCGAAGCCCTGGTCACTTGGCGGAATCGTGTTGTAGTCAACGCCGCCGATCAGACCGCTCATTCGAGTTCCCAGGTACGAAACTCGCACCGCCGTTTGCCAGCCGAGCTCGCGTTCCAGCGTAACGTTGAACTGCTGAACGCGCGGCTGCTGCAAGCCAAACGGAACCCAGTTGCCGCTGATCAAGCCGCTAAGCAGCGAAAGCGTTCCGCCGGTCATCGGTCGAGGCCAAGCCTGCAGAGGAGCGTCCGCTGTGTTGCGACGAGTCAGCGTCACCTGGAACGAGTTGGTCGCCAGAGGATCACGTATTCCTTGGGCCGCCGACGTCGGATAGAAAAAGCCGTAGCCACCCCGCAACACAGTTCGCTCGGTGAAACGCCACGCCGCACCCAACCTCGGCGCCACGTTGTTGTAGTCGGTTCTCACCAGTGGCCTTGGCACGCCTCGTTCACTGGCAGTGATCACACCATACGTGATGTACCGTGGATCCACACTCTGCAGCGTCCTCTCAGACGGCACAACAAAGATGCCCTTGCGCCCATTCGGTCCCTGATAGTCAGGATCGAAGTTGATAAGCAAATCGTTGACCTCGGTGAACGGCGTGATGATTTCATAGCGCAAGCCCAGGTTTAGCGTCAGCCTCGGGTGAATCTTGAAATCATCCTGAGCAAAGAAGCCGTGCTCCCAGTTCCGCACGTTCATCGGTGGCCGGAACTGGTTCACATAGCGCACCTCGTTTGCCGGAAGGCCGATCAGAAAGCGCGCAAACGCATCCGGACCTGCGCCCGTGTAGCGGATGAGTCCACGCGGATTCCCTCGCCCGCTCGTAAATCCATCCACCGCCGTGTTACGCACGAAATCGACACCGAACTTCATCGTGTGACGGCCGGTGACCCAGGTGAGCGTGTCGCCGAAAGTGATTTGCCGCTGATCTAGCGGCCGGTATGTGTTGCGCCCGCCGTTCGTGAATGCTTGAAACCCCGTGCCAAATTCCACGGCCGGGTGACCGAAAGTGTCCAGCGCCGAAGGCGTGATCACAGCGCCGTAAGCATCGATGTCCTGCTGCGAGAACCCGATGTTCTGCAGGAACGCGGCCAGCGTCTGATTACTCCGTCGCAAGGTTGGCTGATAGTTGAAGCCGCCCCGAGCTTCATTGATCAGTGTCGGCGCGAACAGGTGCGTCTCGGAGATGGACAGCAAGTGGTTGCTGCGGTCGTTCGCCGTCAACCCCAGCCCCGAGAACGGACTCACAACAGCCGACGTCGCTTGCTGGTTCTCTTGGATGTTGTAAACACCGTACAACCGGTCCTTATCCGAAATGTCGTGGTCCACCCGAACCGATCCCAGATGTCGGCGTATACGTCCTGGCGTGTTCGTGTAATAGTCCACGAGCCTGCCGTTTGTAGCATTGATCGCCGCGCTCGCGCTCGCGTCCTGAGGAAAGTAGTTGCGCACAAGGGCCGTTGTAAAAGGGCTCATCAGCCGCTGCGGGATTCGAACGAACCGCCGTTGACCCGCAACCGTCACCGTCGACGATGCGATCTCCTCCTGCGTGAGTTGCACGTTGGCCGGCACCAGAGGTTTGTTGGCGTCCGTCATTCGCGAGAAATCGCCAGTCCAAAGCGACGGGTGCGGAAGAGTGCGGCTCGAGAACACGACCGGGCTATTCTGCAGTCGCCGCTCATAGGCAGCAAAAAAGAACGTATTCTTCAGTTTCGGAACCGGACCACCAAAGGATGCTCCGAACTCGTTCAGGTTGAAGTACGGCTTCGTATAATCCGAGCGCGCCGGGGTCGGCACGAAGTTCGCAAGCGCCACCTTATCGCGGTAATCCCATGCCGCGAGCGCCGAGTTCTTATTGTTGTAGAACAACGATCCGTGGTAATCCGAGCCCCCACGACGGGTGGTCACGCGGACGTTTGCGATGCCCGCATATTCGGCCGTGAAGCTGTTGGAGAGCACAGTCAACTCGCCGATCGTTTCGAGCGAAGGCTGCGTAGCCGTCGGCTCACCAAAGACTCCCCCGTTGGTTCGCTGGCCGTCCACGGAGAAGCTGGCGCCGTAACTCTGAGCGCCAATGAACTTGAAAGCACCCTCCGTAGCCCCACGCGTGATGTTCGGATTCAGATAAAGGAACGAATAGATGTCGCGACTGTCCCGAGGCAACTCGACCAAGGCTTGGTTGGCTAAAGTGCTCCCGATTGTCGGCAAGTCTGACTGGATGAGAGGAGCGTCGGCACGCACCACCACCTGCTCAGCCGACCTCGCCACGTCGAGCCGCGCGTCCGCCCGCGCCGTCGACCCTGGCCGCAAGACCACTCCGGTGATTTCCAACGTCCCAAAACCTTCAGCCGAGACAGTTACGCGATAGTCGCCCGAACGCAAGCTCGGCGCTTCATACTCGCCGTCGTCATTCGTTGTGACAGTGGTCGAAATATTTGTCCCGACGTCTGTGATCAGCACGCGCGCTTGCGGAACAGCAGCCCCCGACGCGTCGAGAACATTCCCGCGAATCGTCCCAAGATCAGTCCCCTGTGAGTAGAGAATGCCGGTTCCGGCAAGCAAGGAAACCACCAAAGCCAACCGTTGCATGAATGCCTCCTTCTCAGACACCCTGGAGCGTGGCGACTCCGCGGTTGACATTTTTACTACAGCGTTCAGCGAGCCGCAACGCCCTTTGAAGGAAGTCAACCTGAGCTCAGCACCATTGGCTGAGTGCGCATATGTGGACACTACCCATGCACGAGAACTTTGAAGAACCCGCACGCATATAACGTCATTCCGCCGAATCACCCGCATCGGACCCCGAATGGGGACCATCGTCTTGATTGGGAGCAAAAGTCCAACGCTTGCGCTCGACCGGTAGAATGTGTAATTATTCAATCTGCTGAATAAAGATTCAGCGACTCCACGTGGAGGTGTCCCAAATGGCAACCGCTACGCTCCGCCCGATGCTGAAAACCCAAGCGCAGGATTTCACCCGCGATACGGACCTGACGGGCGAAGAGCTTGCTCAACTCGTCGAGCTCACCCTGAAGATCAAAAGGACGCCCGCTCGCTACGCGAAGGTGCTGACAGGCTCGTACATTAGCCTGCTCTTTGAGAAGCCTTCACTGCGTACCCGCCTGACGTTTGAGCTCGCGATCAAGCAACTCGGTGGCGACGCCGTGGCGCAAGTCGGACCCATCGGCGACCGCGAACCTTTAAAGGATGTCGCACGCAACCTCGACCGCTGGACACAGGCCATCGTGGCTCGAACGTTCTCTCAGAAGACCATCGATGAACTCGCACGCTGGTCGAGTGTTCCCGTCATTAATGCACTCAGCGACCTCTGGCATCCCTGCCAGGCGCTCGCCGATGTGGTTACGATTCGGGAGCGCTTCGGCCGCCTCAACAATCTGAAGATCGCGTTCGTCGGAGACGGCAACAACGTTGCACACTCCTTGATGATCACGAGCCTTCGCCTTGGTGCCAACTTTGCGCTGGCGACACCCAACGGCTACGAAGCCAAGCCCGAGATCATCGCGCAAGCTTACGACATCGCCCGCGAGAGAGGACTACAGCTCCAACTGACAAACGACCCGTGCGAGGCTGTCTCCGGAGCCCACGCTGTCTACACAGATGTTTGGGCAAGCATGGGCCAGGAAAACCAGGCGGCCGAACGCCGCGAGATCTTCCGCGACTACCAGGTGAACGAAGCCCTGATGGGCCAGGCTCGCCCCGATGCAATGTTTATGCATTGCCTGCCGGCGAAGCGCGACGAAGAAACCACTGACGGCGTGATGGAATCGCCCGCTTCCGCTGTCTACGACCAGGCTGAAAATCGTTTGCACGCGCAGAAGGCTCTTCTGCTCATGCTTCTCGGCAATTAATGAAGCTCTGGGGTGGACGTTTCGAGGAAGGACCTTCTGAGGTCTTCGAACAGTTTTCGCGCTCGGTTCAATTCGACAAGCGTTTTGTGTGGGCCGATATCGAGGGATCGAAGGCCTTCGCCCGAGCGCTCGAGCGCGTCGGCATTCTCACCTCTGACGAGGTTGCGACGCTTCATCGGGCGTTTGATGAGATAGCGGTCGAAGCGCGCGATCCCGCGTTCTTCACCTCACATCAGGACGAAGATGTCCACACGTCCGTCATTCGCATATTGAAAGCGAAGGTCGGCGGACTTGCCGACAAGATCCACACAGGGCGCAGCCGCAACGAGCAGGTGTCCGTCGACGCCCGCCTCTGGTTGCGCGGAGAGATCGACGCGATCCGTGAGGAGCTTCGATCACTGATGGCCGCTCTGGTGGCGCTCGCAAAGCGCCATCCTGACGCGGTCATTCCGGGCTATACGCACCTGCGCCGCGCCCAGGCCGTCCTCTGGCCGCACTATCTGCTCGCCTACTTCGAGATGTTTGCGCGCGACCACGAACGGCTTTCGCAAGCCCGCGCACGCGTCAACGTTCTGCCCCTGGGCTCTGGTGCGTTGGCAGGCAGCGGCTTCCCGTTCGATCGCGAAGCGATGGCCCGCGATCTCGGATTTGCCGCGATCACTCGCAACAGCATGGACGTTTCGGCCGACCGCGATTTCGCACTCGATTTCCTCTACGCAGCGTCCACGGCCATGCTTCACCTCAGTCGCCTTGCCGAGGATTGGATCCTCTACTCGAGCGACGAGTTCGGCTGGCTCGAGCTTGGCGACGGCGTCACCAGTGGTTCCAGCCTGATGCCACAAAAGAAGAACCCCGATTCGCTCGAGCTGATCCGCGGCAAGTGCGGACGTGTCCACGGCGACCTGAACGCGCTGCTCATGATTGTCAAAGGTCTGCCGATGACCTACAATCGAGACCTGCAAGAAGGCTGGGAACCTCTCTTCGATGCTGTCGATCAACTTAAAGGATCGCTTGCCATGGCGCGGGTAGTGGCGGAAACCACCTCGTTGCGTCCGCAAAAGCCGGCGGAAGCCGCGGCCGAAAGCTGGGTGGTTGCCACCGATCTCGCCGAAGCTCTGGCTCGGAACGGCACGCCATTCCACAAGGCTCATCAACTCGCGGGTCAGCTGGTTCTGGCAAGCATTCGTGCGGGAAAGCCTCCGGCAGCCTGGACTCCCGAAGAGCTCGTAGCATTCGATCCCGCGTTTCGCCCGGAAATGGCTGCTTTGATGCAACCAGCGGAAGGGATGAAGACGCGTGAGTTGCCTGGCGGAACAGGTCCCAACACCGTGGCTGCCGCTTTGGAGGACGCAAGGGCGCGGCTCGAACAGTTGCGATCCGAATGAACAAGTCGTTCCGGCAAACTCAAATCCTCCGCCTGATACGAAGCAAAGCCATTCGGACCCAGGAGTCGCTTGCCGACGAATTGGCTCAGATCGGTATCGTCGCCTCCCAGGTCACGCTGTCCCGTGACATTCAGGAGCTCGGGCTCGCAAAGACGCCCGACGGATATCGCCAACTGACGGCCCTCCCTTCGCGGGGTCCGAGCCTGGAGACCGTCGTGGCAGAGTTCCTGCAGGATGCGCGCCTCGCCCAAAATCTCCTCGTGCTCAAGACTTCGCCCGGCAACGCGAATGCACTTGCCATCAAGCTGGATCAGCAGGAGTGGCCGGAGATCGTAGGCACCATCGCAGGCGACGACACCATCCTGGTAGTCGCGGCCGATAATGAAGCGGCGGTTGTGGTCAGGGACCGTTTAGCCGAGATGCTCACACCCTAGTGGGCGTGGCTGTGATGCTGGCCGTGGTGCAGGAGCATCGTGCAGCCCTTCTCCGAAGCCGGGCAACCAACGTGCTCAAACTGTACCGTCGTGTGATGGATACTGAATCGCTTTCCAAGCTTCTCGTTGATCCCGGTCAGGATGACATCGCTTTCAGACGGCGGCAAGTCTTCGATCAACACGTGGCAACTGAGAGCGTGGACATGCGTGCCCAGTGTCCACACATGCAGATCATGGACGTCGAGCACACCCTTAACGGACTTGATCGCCTCCAGAACTTCAGGCAGTTTCAAGCCGCGCGGCATCCCTTCCAGCAAGACGTTCAAAGACTCGCGCGTGACGTCGAGAGCGCTCCAGATGATGAGTCCTGCGATCAGCATGGACAGGATCGGATCAACCGCGAGCCACCCGGTGAAGTAAATCACGATAGCGCCGATGATAATGGCGACCGATCCTAGCGCGTCGCCCAGCATGTGCATGGAGGCCGCTCGGATGTTCAGATCCGTGGGGTCGGTCCGACGCAGCGCCCATAGAATCGCCACATTGAGCACGATACCCAGACCGGCGACCACGATCATGGTGCCTTCCGCCACCGGCTGAGGATTGCGCAGGCGCTGGATGCTCTCCCAGATGATCCAGACGGATAGCAGAACCAGGCCGAGCGCGTTGACGAAGGCAGCCAAAATGCCGCCGCGGTGATAGCCGAACGTCTTGTTTTCATCAGCAGGACGCGTCTGCAGCCAAGTCCCAAGCAGCGCCAGCAGGAGGGCCAAGGCGTCCGTGAAGTTATGCCCTGCATCGGAAATGAGCGCAAGGCTGCCCGCATACGCTCCCGAAAGGAGCTCAATGACCACAAAGGCGGTCGTCGCCAATGCAGACCAACGTAGGATCTTGCCCGTCAGGGTCGGGTGGTGATGATTGCAGGACACCCTACCTCTAGTGTACGAGGAAGGGCCTGAGTTCCTCAATACTTAGTTACTTCAGTGAACCGGAACCCGTTCACTTTCAAAGCCGGCACAACCATGTCGAAGGCTTCCTCGCCGCTCGATCGCACGCTTTCGCCGAGCGCCTCCACGTTGCGCAGAAGCTCCACCACGCTCACATTGAAGCGGAGGTTGCGGATGCCTGAGGCAATGGCGCCGTCGCGAATCAGGAAGGTGCCGTCGCGGGTCATTCCGGTCATCACTTTCTCGTACGGCTCAACTTCGCGTATGTACCAGAGCCGGGTCACCAGAATGCCATGAGAGGTACTGCGGATCAGGTCGTCGATCGATTCGCGCCCGCCGGCCATCACGATGTTCACGGGCCATTCGCCATGCTCGTTGGGGATCGGAAGACCGTGGCCTGTGGGCTGCACTCCCGCCCGTGCGGCTGCCCATCGTGAGTAGGCGACCTCCTTGGCCACGCCCTTCTCCACCAGGTGAAGACGGCGCCTCGGGACCCCCTCCCCATCGAAGGGCGCGCCTGCCTGCAGTGGACACGCGACCTCATCGTAGATCGATATGTTCTCGCCGAAAAGCTTCGTTCCGAGACGTTCGTTCAGAAAACTGCGTTGGTCCTCGAGAGCGGTCGCGCTAAAGTCGCCGAAGATCTGACCAACAAGATCGAGCACAGCCGCAGGCTCCAGGATTACGGTGTACTCGCCAGGTGGAACCTCAATCGGACTGGCCGATCGGCGCGCTTTTTCGATAGCTCGCTCCGTCAGTTGCATCGGATCCACCGCGTCCAGGAAAGGCGAAGTCAGCTTGGCCCAGCCCGAGCTGTCGGCTGCCATCGACGTGATCGAGAACTGGACTTGTGTCTCCTCGTGACAGCGGTAGAGTCCAGCCGAGTTCGCAAGAATCTCGACCGTGCTGCCCGTCGCGAAAGCCCCGGCGGCGGTCTGCTCGGCTTGCTTTGCCAACCCGATTGCCTGCTGCACTTGCAATGCACGGTCGCGCGCCGTGAAGTCTGCGACTGCAGGAGAATAGCGGTCGACCGACGGATGTTCCGAATCGTGATAGAGAGGCAGCAAGTCCGGATCAGGCTCACTGGCGCGCGTCAAAGCGGCGGCTTGAGCCACGGCCCGGTCAAGCGATTCAGGGTCCAGCCTGTCCGTGCTGACGCGTGCCGTTCGAGTGCCCTCTTGCAGGCGCAGGCTCAAAACCACGTGCCGCTCAGCGACGTTCTGATGTATCTCGTTGTTGGCGAAACGGGTGAGCGCTTCATCGGTGCCGTTCAACGTGATCTCCACGTCATTGATACCCAGCGTACGCGCACGCGATGAAACGGCATCCAGCAGTTGGGCCGGCATATCCGCCGGAATCAGATTAGATCGCATTTTCAGTTCGAGTTCGGTGTGACGCAGCATGCGATAGTGCAGACCCTTAATGCACTCTTGATGATGACACCTATGGCGCTAGAACAGCGAACGTTGGTGTAACGCCGATTCCGTCGATTGTCGTAAGCGCTTTCAGCTGTCTTGCATCAATTACCGACACGCTCGCGGTGTCGTGCTCAATCGTGTAGATGCGGGCGCCATCCTTGCTGATCGCTAAACTAGAAAATGGCGCCGTTGCGACCGCGCCGACTCTTTCATAGGTATCGCTCCGTAACGCAACGACTTGACTCAACCGCGGGCGACCCGTAGTTAGTGAGTCCAGCTTGCCGACCCCCAAGTACAATGTACGTCGATCAGGCGAAACCACCGGTGCTTGAGTGCCGCTCCATTCACCCGTTCCGACGAATCTGCCATGTTCTCGCGCATCAGCTATGAAAGATGGAGGCATCACGGCCTCGCTCTTTCCGCCAGCCTGATTCAAGGTGAGAAATCTTACGTCCCGAGTCTCGGAGCAGATCACGGCCAGATGCTCACGCTGGGTCATCGGCAACAGAACGCCTGAGACACATCCTGGGAGAGCGACCCTTTCCGGTAAGAATGTACCTGCTTCAGTATCGAAAGTGGACACGTAAAAGGTGGAGTCTTGTTGAGTGGCGTGCATCTTGAAAATAAAAAGCCACCTGCCGTCGTGAGACAGCGCCATCTTCGAAGTGTAAAAACTGGCTGGCGTCAACCAGCGATCCGGGTTTTCAACACGGGACAAGACCAAGCCTGTGACGCTATCGACCACTTCGAGTACTCCGCTAGAGGATCCTCCCTCGGGGCTCGGCAAGTTGTGCGCAACGAACAGCTTCTTCCCATCGGAAGATACGGCCAAGTCTGGCTGATGCCCCGTTTTGAACACTTTCCTTATGAGCCCTTGCTCAGGATCAAGCACGAGGATCTGAGACTGCTCGCGATTCTTGTTGGAATCAATGATGTACAACCAGTTCGATTCTGGTTTGCCAACGGGCTGGACCTGACTATATAGCTGTTGCGAGAAAAGAGCAGCAAGACATGCAGTGAATCCCAAAAACATGCGCGCCAAGACAACTCCTCTTTCATGTCCCAACACAATTTGCATGACCACCTCCCTTCAAACGAAGTAGCTCCAGCAGTTACACAGAAGGGGCTACGCTGACATTGCGGAAGCGCGCCGGGCTCGCGCCATGGCCTGTGCCGATCACCTGCTCGGGCTGACCCTTTCCACAGTTCGGAACACCCCAGAGCGTCCAGTGCTCGGGGCCGGCGATGGCATCACAAGAGTTCCAAAACTCGGTCGAGATTCCGCTATAGGTCGGGTTGCGGAGCATGCGGACTTTCTTGCCGTTCTTTATTTCCCAGGCGATCTCGGTTCCGAACTGGAAGTTATAGCGCTTGTCGTCGATGGACCAACTCTTGTTCGTCTCCATGTAGATGGCACGGTCTGCATCAAAGACCTCGTCAAGTGATTGGCGCCCGGGCAGGAGACTGACGTTGGTCATGCGGATGAGCGGTAGCCGGTGCCAGCCGTCGGCCCGCATGGTTCCGCTCGATCGCGGGGCGCCGATCGAGGCCGCTGTTTCGCGAGAGGTCATGAATCCTCGGAAGATGCCGTTTTCGATGATCGGAACCCCTTGCGCAGGTACGCCTTCGTCATCGTAGGCGAACGTTCCGAGACCCTGACCATGTTCGAGGCGAGCGTCGCAAACGACATTTACGATCTCCGACCCATAACGAAGCCTATCGACGTCATTCAAACTAAGGAAGCTAAGACCAGCGTAGTTCGCCTCCGATCCCAACACCCGATCGAGTTCGATCGGATGTCCGATGCTCTCGTGGATTTGAAGACCCAACTGACTACCTTCCAGGATGATGTCAAAGTGCCCTTGAGGACATGGGTCGGCCGTGTGAAGAGCAACGGCTTCCTCGGCAAGGCGGGGCGCATGAGCCAACATGTCCCATTCGTGGACGAGTTCATAGCCCTTCAGTTCGTATTGACCTCCGAAAGAGGTCGGGTACGAACGCTTTTGAATCTCGTCCTCTTTGTAACTGTAAGCGGCACAGCCTGCACCGGAGGTGGTGCGGACTTGGTGAAGCCGGGAGCCCTCCGTAGAGGCGAACCACGTTTCGTTGCGTGCAAACGCCATCTGGGTCTCAGCTAAGGTGACCCCGGAGGTGCGTCGAAGTTCGGCGTCGACCGCAAGCAAATGGCTAAGCTGCTCATCCGATGAAAGCGAGAAGGGATCGATGCGGCATGGCGATGTCCAAGACCCCTGATGCGGCTGCTCGGGAGCAAGCCGGGTCGGGTGCAGGCGCACAAGGGAGCTCGCCTCTGCAATCTGGTATGCACGATTTACTGCAGCTTCGATGCCCTTTGCCGATAAGTCGCTTGTACCTGCAAATCCCCATGCGCCGTTTGATAGCACGCGAATCCCGATACCGAGTGTTTCATGCTCAGAGACACCCACCACCTTCCCGTTCTTTGTCGCGAGGTGCCGCTCGCGGATAGCCTCCAGGCGAACATCGGCATACTCCACTCCGTTCCGATCGGCAATGGCGAGGGCGTTGTCGGCAAGAGTCTGCATCGAACCAGTGTAGGACGTCCGTACCTGGACTACCCCTAAAATTTCACACTCGAAAGCTCGGAATTCTTCCGATAGGAAAGACAGGGGCGCAACATGGACATTCTTCGCACCATCGGAATCCTAGGGCTGGTCGTCGGACCGTTGCTCATGGTCGGCTTCGTCCATTTCTGTCTGAGGAAGATCCGCGCTACCACCGAGCGGATGGCAACCAAGGAAGCATTGCAGCAACGGTTCTTCGGGCAGCTGAGCCACGAAGTGCGAAATCCTCTAAACGGGATTCTGGGGGCGACGGGACTGCTGATGAGTTCGGACTTGACACCAGAACAGCGCGAGACGCTCGCGATGATTCGCGGTTCGGCTCAGGGCCTGCTCAACCTTTTGGAGAATGTAGTCGATTACGGCGCACTGGCACATGACAAGCTGCGGCTACACCCGGAGCCCGTGG
>DASQVJ010000215.1:0-9792 GCA_035640835.1 Bryobacteraceae bacterium | reverse complement strand
ACATCAACACAGTTCCATGGATCCAAGAGAAATCAAGCACACCACGCTTCCCAATGGCGTGCGTGTCATTACCGAGACGATGTCGCACGTTCGCTCCGTTAGCGTCGGGCTTTGGGTCGGAACGGGCGCGCGGCGTGAGACTCCCGAGCAGAATGGCATCTCTCACTTTATTGAGCACATGGTGTTCAAAGGGAGCGAGCGCCGCTCTGCCGAAGAAATCGCACGCGTAATGGACTCCACCGGTGGCAACCTGGACGCTTACACCGCTAAGGAGCTGGTCAGCTTCAACTGCAAGGTGATCAACGATCATCTGCCGCTCGCCTTCGACGTGCTCGCCGACATGCTTCTCAACCCTCGCTTCGATCCCGAGGACATCGAGAAGGAAAAGGGAGTGATCCTGGAAGAGCTAAAGCTCGACTTCGACAATCCGGAGTACTTGGTCCATGAGACGTTCACTTCGAACTTCTGGCGCAATCACGCGCTCGGTCGCTCGATCATCGGAACCAAGCAGACCATCACCAGCTTCGAGCGGGAGATGCTCGCGAGCTACCATTCGCAGGTTTACGTTCCGCGAAACCTGTTGATTACCGCGGCCGGCAAGCTGGAGCATGACGAAGTTGTCGAGCTCGCTTCCCGCTACTTCTCGTGTCTCCCTGAAGGTCCCGAAACCCCTGTGGAGCCGGCGCCCGTTCCGAAAGTCCCCCTTGTTCTCAAAAAGAAGAAAGCGCTGGAGCAGGTCCATCTTGTGATGGGCCTCCCGGGATATTCGATCGCGCACGAGCGCCGGTATCCGCTGTATGTCCTGAACACCATTCTTGGTGGCGGCATGAGCTCGCGCCTCTTTCAGACCATCCGCGAGCGGCACGGCCTGGCGTACTCCATCTACACCGAGCTGAGCCTTTATCGCGATAGCGGCGCGTTATTTGTGTACGGCGGAACCTCCGTCGAGAATGCACTCAAGGTCGTTCAAATGACCGTCGACGAGTTCCGCAATCTCTCCCGAGTACCGATTCCCGACGAAGAGCTCCGCCGCGCGAAGGACCACCTCAAAGGCTCGATCGCGCTGAGCCTGGAGTCAACATCAAGCCGCATGTCGAACCTGGCGCGGCAGGAATTGTTCTTCGGCCGCTTCTTCTCGGTGGACGAAATGGTGGAGGCCATCGAAGAAGTGACAGCAGAGGACGTTCAGCAGGTGGCGGTCGATCTTTTCTTTGAAAAGCAACTGGGACTTACATTGCTTGGCCGCGTGGATGGACTGAACCTGCAGCCGGCCGACCTGGTCTGCTGAGGACTCGTGTATCGGCTAGGAGTTGCGCTAGCATTCCTGCTGCTGCAGACCGCATTTGGTCTGGACTACCGCACCCTCCAGCCACAAGGCTACGTTAGCGACTACGCACTCGTCATCGACAATCAGGCTCGCGAGCGGCTTGAGAACTACGCGGCAGCGCTCGAGAAATCCACCGGCGTCCAAGTCGCCATGGTCACGCTGAAGAGCCTCGAAGGCGAAAACATCGAGCAGTTCAGCAACGACCTCGCCCGGCACTGGGGCATCGGCAAAAAGGGCAACGACGAAGGCTTGTTGCTGTTGCTCGTCACCGATGAGCGCCAGCATCGCCTCGAAGTGGGTCGCGGTCTCGAGCCGATCATCCCAGATGGTTTCGCCGGCCGAGTGCTTTTAGCGATGCGCCCCGCTCTTCGTGAGCAGCGGTACGGTGACGCGCTGATCGAAGCACTTCGAACCCTGGGCGAGCGCATCGCCCAGGCCAAAGGTGTGACCATCGAGCTAATTCAGCGCCGAGGCCCTCCTCCCGCCGATGACGGCACAGGATTCGAAACCGGGATCCCTTGGCCGCTCATCGCCTTTATCATCGTGTTGCTGCTGTTCGGATTCGGCTCGCGCGGTGGCCGCGGGCGCGGGGGCAGGCGCCGCGGCTATGCTGGCCCGGTCTTTCTTCCCATACCCTGGGGCGGCGGAGGTAGCTACCATGGTGGACACAGCGGCGGAGGTTTCGGTGGTTACGATTCCAACGGCGGATTCGGCGGCTTTGGCGGCGGCGGAGACTTCGGCGGTGGCGGCGCCTCCAGCAACTGGTGAACTCTATGGAGCGCCTACTCTCAGAAATCGTCGAACGCCTCAAGAAAGCACACGGTCCACAGTTGCTGTCCGTGATCCTCTACGGCTCTGCTGCTTCTAACACAACTACGGATTTGTACTCGGATTACAACGTCCTCTGCGTGCTCCAGGACATCACGCCGGCCGAGTTGGCGGTTTCTGAACCGATCATTCGCTGGTGGCGTGAGCACGGCAATCCGTCTCCCTTGTTCCTCAGTGCAGAAGAGATCCGCAATGCTACCGACTGCTTCCCCATGGAGTTCTATGACATCAGGGCACAACGCCGGGTACTCTTTGGTGAGGACCTCATTCGCGACATCACGATCGACGATCGCTACTATCGCGCGATGGTGGAGCACGAGTTACGATCGAAGCTCCTCAGGCTACGTCAGAAAGCTGGAGGCGTGCTCTCGGATCGCCAACTCCTGCTCGAACTGATGGCCGAGTCGGTCTCGACCTTCTGTGTCTTGCTGCGACACGCTTTGGTTCTGGATGGCGGCGAGGCCATTTACGACAAACATGAGATCGTGAGAGCGGCCCGCGACAAGTTCGGGCTCGACGAAGTGCCGTTTGTTAAGTTGCTGGATCTGCGAGAAGGCAAGATCAGGCACAGCGAGATTCAGCCTGCGCCACTATTTAAGGACTATCTGATGCAAATACAGAATGTTGTGAGCCGTGTGGACCAGATCAGGAGGTAGGTGCGAGAGATGAAAGTCGCAGCCATCATCATTGGTGTACTGCTGCTCGTGGGCCTCATTTTCGGGGGTCAGCTGATCAGTATTCGGAACGACTTAGTGAACCAGCGCGAGGCAATCAATTCGGCCTGGGCGCAGGTGGACGTTCAACTCCAACGCCGCGCAGACCTGGTGCCCAATCTTGTCAACACCGTAAAAGGCTATGCAAAACAGGAACAGGAGGTTTTCGGAGCTATCGCCAACGCTCGTTCAGCCCTCCTGAATGCCCGTACGCCGCAGGAGCGGATGGAAGCCAATACGCGCCTGGATTCCGCGCTCGGAAGGTTGCTGGTCGTTGTCGAAAACTACCCGGAACTGAAGTCAAACCAGAACTTCTTGAACCTGCAGTTTGAGGTGGCCGGAACCGAGAACCGGATCGCGCTTGAACGTCGCAGATATAATGAAACCGTTCAGAAGTACAACACGACCATCGAGCTGTTTCCGAACAATCTTGCTGCTACTTTGTTTGGCTTCCAGCGTAACGATGCTTACTTCAAAACGGACCCGGCAGCAAGGACTGCGCCTGCTGTTAATTTCTAGAACCTGTACGAGAGATCAAAGCCTACATGAGCCAGCCACAAGTGTTTGCAAACTACATCAATGGTGAGTGGGTCTCCGGACCGACGTTTGAAAACCGCAACCCGGCGAATACCGACGAGATTGTTGGCCTGTTTGTCAAAGGAAGCGCCGCCGACGTATGTCGAGCCGCCGAAGCTGCCGATGCGGCGTTTCCAACATGGTCGAGTATGCCTGCCCCGGCGCGCGGCGCCTTACTGTTCAAAGTTGCCGACATCCTCGACCGCAAGTTCGATCAGATCGCTGCGGACATGACGCGCGAAGAAGGTAAAACTTTGCCCGAGGCAAAGGGCGAGGTCCGGCGCAGCATTAACATCTTCCGGTATTTCGCGGGCGAAGGCTCCCGATTTCCGGGCCTCCTGATACCGTCAGAGCGCGAGCGCGTCCACATGTTCTCTGTGCGCAAGGCAATCGGCGTCGTGGGCCTGATCACTCCCTGGAACTTTCCGAGCGCCATTCCTGCGTGGAAACTCGCGCCGGCCTTGATCTGCGGCAACACAGTCATCATGAAGCCCGCGTCCGTCGCTCCTCTGAGTGCCTGGCGAATCATCGAGGCATGCCACGAAGCCGGTATTCCGAAGGGCGTTGTCAACTTCGTTTGCGGCGGTGGCAGCGAGATCGGTAATGCGCTGATGAACGCCAAGCCGCTCAAGGCTGTTTCCTTCACCGGATCCTGCGAGATCGGCAACTGGATTCACGAACAGGCGAGCAAGCGCCACCTGCGTATTCAGCTCGAAATGGGCGGAAAGAACCCGACCATCGTGCTCGGCGATTGCGATTTCAACAGCGCCGTCGAGAACGTAGTGAACGCCGCGATGTTCTCAACCGGTCAGAAGTGCACCGCGACCAGCCGCGCCATTGTGGAGGATTCCATCTACGACCGCTTCGTCGAGGCACTCGTTGAGCGCACCCGCAAGCTCAAGGTCGGCAACGGAATGGAGCCAGGTGTCGACATCGGTCCCGCGGTGGATCAGGGGCAGCTCGACACCAATATGCGCTATATCGACATCGGGAAGAAGGAAGGCGGACAGCTTCTGACCGGCGGCAACCGGCTCAATGGCGGTGCTTACGGCAAAGGCTATTTCTGCGAGCCAACGATTTTCGGCAATATCGCCGAGAACATGACGCTCGCACAGGAAGAGGTCTTCGGGCCCGTTTTGGCGGTCATGCGTGCCAAGGATTTCGAGGACGCCCTGCGAATCGCCAACAACATCCCGTTCGGCCTCTCGGCTTCCATTCAGACAACGAACGTCTCTCGAGTGTTCGAGTTCGTCTACAAAATGGAAGCGGGCCTTCTGACCGTCAACCTTCCGAGCGCGGGCGTTGAATACCAACTCCCGTTCGGCGGCACCAAGGGCTCGAGCTTCGGTCCCAAAGAACAGGGTCCGGCCGCGCTCGAGTTCTATAGCGACTACAAAACCATTTATCTCAAATACTAAGGGGCAGGGCAGACTCCGGAATGAAATTAGGACAAATCCGCTGGAATAACGATATCGTCGCAGCCATCATCGAGGACGGCATGGCCAGGCCCATTCCCGACTACTCGATGCTGGCCCTGATTCAGTTGTCAGAGACCGAGGGCAACCCTCTGCCGAGGGTAGCAGCGCGCCTCGCCAGCCTCCATCGCGAGGATGCAGAGCTTCTGATTCCGATCAGTCCTAAGGAAATCTGGGCCTGTGGCTGCACCTATAAGACAAGCGCCGAGTTTCGCGATGCCGAACATGGCACACGCGAAGGCTTCTACGCTCAGGTCTATCGCGAGGCACGCCCGGAAATCTTCTTCAAAGGCACGGCGCGCTTCTGCGTCGGGCCCAATAGAGATATCGGTCTCCGTGCGGACTCCAAGTTCACTGCACCGGAGCCGGAACTTGCGGTTGTCCTTGGCAAGGAGGGCCGCGTTCTCGGGTTCACCATCGCTAACGACGTGTCCGCCTGGGACATCGAGCGCGAAAATCCGCTCTACCTTCCGCAGTCCAAGATGTACACGGGCTGTTGCTCGCTTGGCCCCGTCATCGTGACCGAAGATGAGATCGCCAACCCTTATGCGCTCCAAATGACCTGCACCATCACCCGCGGATCGAGCCTGGTTTTCAGTGGCGCTACATCCACCTCGAACCTCAATCGCAAGTTCGAGCATTTGACCGAATACCTGCTACGAGCCAACCCCGTGCCCGCGGGGTCCGTTCTGTTGACCGGGACGGGAATTATCGTGACCGAGGAGTCCGCACTAGGCCCGGGCGACATCGTCACCATCGAGGTACCCGAAATCGGTCGCCTCGAGAACCGGGCGGCCGTTATTCAGTAGACTCCGCCGCAGGATCGGAGTCCTCCAGTTCGTCCGCGCGCTCAGCATAACGCTTGAGCACGCGGATGCTGTTTCCATGCGAAAAGCCCGCATAGCGGAGCCTCCGAAATGCGCTCGCCAGATTCTTTTCGTCTTTGAGGAGTTCGGGTAAGTTCCGATTTCGATACTTCCGCTCGAGCCACTGCTCGATCATCTCTACTTCATCGGCACCCTGGTAAGCGTCCGAGATCGCCTTCTCCGCGACCGTCGGCGCCACTCGCCGCTGGCGAAGGTCTCGAGCCACCCTGCTTCGTCCCAGCCCCTGGTTCTCCTTGCGAGCGGTCGCAAAGCTTTCCGCGAAGCGTTTGTCGTCGAGATACCCATATTGTTTGAGTTTCTCCATGGTAGGCTCGACATCCGTGGCCGACGCGGCCCTGCGCTGGAGGCGAAGACGCACCTCGGAAGCGCTCAAAGCCCTCCCTCCCAGCAACTTTAATGCGAAATTCCACAACGCCTCAGCGTCTAACGGCTTGGGAGTCCGGATCACGCGCGTGATTCTAACACGCGTTCCGCCCGTATGACGTCTTGGCGTATTTCGCTTTCGTAAAATCGGATGCGTTGATATGCTGAAGATCGAGTAGCGTCCAACTTTTCCGAAGGAGTGATGCAGATGGATGACAGCAAAGGAATGTCTTATTTCCTGTTAGGTCTTGGAATTGGAGTTGCCGTTGGTTTTCTCTTCGCACCTCAGTCCGGAGAAGAGACCCGAGGACTCATCCGATCGAAGGCCAACGAAGGTGGCGACTACCTCAAACGCCGCGGAGAAGAGTTGAAAGGCTCCGCGGAGGACATGGTAGAGCGCGGCAAGTCCGCCTGGAACAGGCAGCGCGAACAGATCAACGCGGCAGTGGATGCCGGCAAGCAAGCCTACCGGGAGACGGTGTCCGGATCTGCTACGGAACCCACGGGAGCGGAACTCTAGAAGTAACTTTGAAACTACTCTACTGGTGAGCAGAGGGAAATCATGAATCAGGAAGTGCTCCTCATGGTGATGACGGTGTTTGTGATGGTCTCCGCCGTCGCACTCTGTGTTCAGCTGTTCCTCCTCTTGGCGATCGCCAAGACGGCCAGAACCATGCAGGAGCAAACCGCGGCAATCCTGCCTCAAGCCAAATCCATTTTGGCTAAGGCAGAAGCGACCATCAACGACAGTAGAGGCCATGTCGTCGATGTTACCCGCAAGGCGAGTGAAATCCTTGACCTCGCCAAGGCGCAGATGTTGAAGATAGACAGCGTGGTGACGGACGCCAGCAGCCGCGCCAAGGTCCAGCTCGAGAAGATGGAAATGGTGGTTGACGATACGGTCAGTCGCGTTCACCAGACCGTGACGGTCGTGAACAGCGGAGTGATTCGACCCATTCGTGAGCTTCAAGGCGTGGCTGCGGGCGTTCGTACCGCAGTCCAATACCTCCTCCAGGGCGGTCGTCCGAGCGTTGCACAGGCGACGCAGGATGACGAAATGTTCATATAAAGCGTTCAGGCATCAGCTGTCAGCCCTCAGCCAGATTCCCAGGCAGGACTGGAGGGCCTGCTCAGGTCGTGAATGATTTGAGCTGAAGGCTGACCCCTGACCGCTGTAAGCTCCCGCTATTGCATCCCCGGATCGGTCCGATGAGCTTAGCCAGAGGGTATATGTCCCCCTTCGAGCTTAGCTACATAATGAATGGTGATTCGGACTCACGAAAGCTTCGTCTTGTGAATCTGCGAAAGAACGATCATGGCGCATTCGGGACGGTCGCACGACAGCTGGCGTCCGGCGAAGCAGGCGAAGAGGGCTTGACCCTGCTCTCGTCTGTCCTGATACACCTGGGCCGGTTCGGCTCATTCCTGCGGACCGAACTTCTGGACTCTCCTCAACAGGCGCAAGGCCTTCTTTCCGCTGGGATGAAGGTCGATCCACATCTGGACGTTAGCCTCTGTCACGAGATTGCCTGCACGAACTCCATGAAGCGCGGAGAAGTGCTGTTCTTGTTGGACCTGCTTGAAAAAGTCTCAAATGGCAGGCGGCTCAGTCTGCCGCTTTCAAGACTCAACCATCACCCGGATACGTTCGTTCGGTCAAAGGCCGCGCATCTGTTTGGGGCGGTGAATGCCTCCAAATCCTGGTTGTCGAGCCAACTGCGGGCACCAGATCCACGCGTCCGAGCCAACGCCATCGAGGGCTGCCTCCCGATCGCAAACGAAGAACTCGTTCCGATATTGATGACTGCTCTTCGCGACCCGCACCATCGAGTCAGAGCAACAGCCGCCCTCGCACTTCACCCTATTGAGACTCATATAGCCCGGAGCACGCTAATGTCCATGTTGAACGATCCTGAGACAGCTCCCGCCGCTGCAGCAGCCTGGGCGATCGCCTACACGGGTGATGCCACCTATGTCCCCGCTCTCAAGGAACTGCTACGGCATCCGGATCCGGCTCGACGATACCTGGCTCTCCGGCCATTAAGAGCGCTTCGAAACGCGGGCGACTCGTTGACGGAGGCTCCACAAACAGTGGACGTCGTAACCTCCGAATCAACGATAGACTAACTTGGTGATTCGTTTAGCTGGCTGCCTGGTCCTGCTTATGGTCGCCGTGGCAGCGCAGGAGGCAGCGGAGCCTCCGGCATCCGCATCGAGTGTCGCCTCCGAGATTTCGGACATCTCGCTTGATCCTGCCCAGTGTTACCGCGTACGGGATCTCCCTCTCGTCCGAGAGGACCTCAAGATCTATTTAAACGACGGCTACCTGATGCTGGCCAAGCCCGTCCGAGGCAAAACCGTCGCTGCCGTCTTCACCTCAGAGGTTGAAAATGGCGACGCCGAGCTTTTGCTGATGGTGCCGAGTCGCAGCGAGCGCGCCTCCATAGCCCGATTTACGAAGACGCCCAATTTGAACGAGCACTTTCGAGCCGCTGTGTTCATCTTCACCGACGACACGGGAGAGGAACTTCGCCGCTTGACGAGCGAGCTCAAGCCGATGCCCGAGCTCGGTGCGGCTCTGGGACCGACCTGGGAGCCCGTTACCCGCAACCTCGCGCGCAGCTTCGGAATACGTCTGGTGCAGGATATTTTCGACAAAACGCCTTCCCAGGATGGATTTTTCTTCGGTGCGATCAGCGGACGGGATCTGGGGAACTTCGACTTGATGTTTGAGCCAAGAGCGCGAGACCAGATCCTAGTCGGTCAGGTGGTCGATCGCGACAACCGGACGTTCTTCGACGTGTGGACCAGCTTCCGTGCTCGCTCGTGGCGCGCGGGCCGGCGCAAGAGTGAGTCAACCAGGGCGAAGCTGAGCGATTTCCAGATCGACGTGACTCTGGATTCCAACCTTCGCGTGCTTGCTTCGACTAAGGTCAAACTAGTACCCGCAACCTCCACCCGAATGATCGCGTTCGATCTCTCCAGGCGGATGTCGATCAAACGAGCGACGATTAATGGGAAGCCTGCGGAATGCTTCTCTCGCGACGCGCTTCGTAGCTCCCTGATTCGGGCAACGGACAACAACTACTTCCTCCTGGTGAACGAGGTTCCCTTTGAACCCGGTAAGTCGTATGACCTTACCTTTGAGCACGAAGGCGATGTCGTCTCTCCGGCTGGGAACGGCGTTTTCTTCGTGGGAGCTCGCGGCGACTGGTACCCGAACCGGGCAGGCGACTTCGCCAACTACGATCTGACATTTCGACATCCGAAGGACCTGAAGCTTGTATCGGTCGGAGAGGTTGTGGACGACCGCATCGAGGGTGAGTCGCGCATTGTCCGCCTTAAGACATCCAGTCCGATTCGTTTCGCGGGATTCAACCTCGGGGACTACGAGAAGGCGTCCGGCAGCGCACCGGGGATTTCGGTGGATGTGTACGCGAACCGGAAACTGGAAACCGCGCTGCAGCCTCGGCGGCCCGAGATGGTGGTGCCGCAAATGCCCTCCATGCGCAATCGGCGCCCCCCGGACTTGCAACCGCAGCTGCCGATGACGATGCTTCCCGACCCGAAGACGAGGTTGCGCGAGTTGGTCACCGAGATCTCCGGAGCCGCTGGGTACTTCG
>DASQVJ010000214.1:0-8042 GCA_035640835.1 Bryobacteraceae bacterium | reverse complement strand
ACCCCGGCACCTATCACTTCTATTTCGGCGACGAAACTGGAAGCCCCGGGTCGATTATGACCTTCTTTCCGTGGCCTGGAGCCCGCCGCGGACGGCATGGGAACGGACAGGTGACCACCACCAGCTTCTCGGTTCCACGCGATTCGCTGGGGTATTGGAAGGAGCGGGCAGACGATTTCCTGGTAAGCCATTTCGAAGCGTCGGATCGCTTTGGGGACCAGGTGCTTGCTCTGCGAGATCCGGACGGGTTGCAGATCGAGTTGATCGCCACCGAAGACCGCGAGGGACATGCGATCTCGAGGTTTCACAGTGCGACGCTGCAGGAGGAAGGCTACGAGCGGACCGCGAAGCTTCTAACCGAGGTGATGGGCTTCCGACTTGCAGGCGAGCACGGGACGCGGTATCGATTCATCGCGGGCGACGGCGGGCCGGGATCCATTGTGGATGTCGTGTGCAGTCCTGATGCTCAGCGCGGACTTGGCGGCGCGGGCACGGTTCATCACATCGCCTGGCGGACACCCGATGACGATCAGCAGAAGGAGTGGCGCAAGAAGCTGGTGGAACTCGACTACAACGTGTCGCCGATCATGGACCGGAATTACTTCCACTCGATCTACTATCGCGAGCCGGGTGGAATTTTGTTCGAGATCGCGACAGATCCCCCAGGATTCCTGATCGACGAGCCGGTGGAGATGCTTGGGACCACTCTCAAGCTACCGCCATTCTACGAACCAATGCGCTCGGAGATTGAGGCTGCGCTGCCTCCTGTTCGCCTGCAAGCCGTTTCCGCTTAAACCTCGTACGAGGATCCCTGTACACTGGATGTTTCGAAAGAAAGTTTAGGATGTGCTCCCCGCTGGTGGGCCCCTCGGCAGACTTAAAGCGGTTCGCTCATGTGGATAGTTAAGCTTGCACTTCGTCGCACGTACACCTTTGTCGTGATGGCCATGCTGATCGGCCTGCTTGGCGGCATTGCCGCCGTGAAGATGCCGACCGACATCTTTCCCGAGATCAACATACCCGTCGTAAGCGTGATTTTCACCTACACCGGTATCTCGCCGGATGAGATGGAGAAGCGAATCGCGACGATCGCCGAGCGCGCGTTCACCACAACTGTGAACGATATCGAGCACATCGAGTCGCAGTCGCTGCAGGGCGTCAGCGTGATGAAGGTGTTCTTCCATCCGAACGCCAGGGTGGAAGCCGGTGTCGCGCAGATTACCGCCACCTCGCAGTCGGTGCTCCGCGTTATGCCGCCGAACATGTTCTCGCCGTTTGTGGTGCGGTACAACGCGTCCAGCGTCCCGATCCTTCAATTGGCGGTTAGTGGTGCGGGTCTTAGCGAGCAGCAGCTCTACGACTACGGAACCAATTTCATCCGAACTCAGCTCGCGACGGTGCAGGGAGCGTCGGTGTTAACGCCTTTGGGCGGCAAGCCTCGTCAGATTGTCGTCGACCTGAACCCGGAGGCTATGTACGCAAAGGGCATCTCGGCTGCGGATGTTTCGTCTGCTTTGAGTGCTCAGAATCTGATTCTTCCGGCCGGAACGGCGCGGCTCGGAGAGCGGGAGTACACGGTTCGGCTGAACTCGAGCCCCGAAGTTTTGGACGCGATCAACAGCATGCCGATCCGGCAGGTGAACGGCGCGACCTTGTATATCCGGGACGTCGCTCACGTGCACGACGGTGCTGCGGTTCAGAACAACATTGTCCGGCAGGACGGCCGCAGGTCTGCTTTCATGTCGATTCTGAAGAGCGGTGGGGCGTCCACGCTCGACATCATCGATCGCATCAAAGCGACTCTACCGAAGATTCTGGCGACGTTGCCCGAGAATCTCGAAGCGAAGCTCCTGTTCGACCAGTCGGTGTTCGTTCGAGCCGCCATCGATTCGGTGCTGAAAGAGGCTCTGATCGCGGCGATTCTGACGGGTCTGATGATCCTGCTGTTTCTAGGCAGCTGGCGAAGCACACTGATCGTCTGTATCTCCATTCCGCTATCGATCCTGACTTCGCTGACGGTGCTGTTCCTGCTCGGTCAGACGATCAACGTGATGACGCTGGGAGGTCTGGCACTGGCGGTCGGCATCCTCGTCGACGACGCGACGGTTGAGATCGAGAATATCCACCGCAACCTTGCGGAGAGGAAGCCGCTGATAAAGGCGATTCTCGACGGCGCTCAACAGATCGCGGTTCCGGCATTTGTCTCGACACTGGCGATCTGCATCGTGTTCGTCCCAGTGGTCCTGCTGACGGGGACCGCGAAGTATCTGTTCACGCCGCTCGCAATGGCCGTGGTGTTCGCGATGCTCGCGTCCTACCTGCTCTCGAGAACGCTGATTCCTACCATGGTGAAGTATCTGCTGCGGTCGGAGATCGAGGCCTATATGGACGACGGTCATGGTCATCATAAAGGTGGCACGGGCGTCATTTGGGCCGTTCACAACAAGTTCAACGAACAGTTCGAGCGGTGGCGGAAGGGCTACGTATCGATGCTGACGTGGTGCCTCGGACATCGTGCGCTGATACTGATGGCTTTCACGGTGTTCAGTCTGTTCAGCGGCTGGCTGGCTCTGCAGCTCGGATACGACTTCTTCCCGTCAGTCGATGCTGGTCAGTTCCGGTTACATGTTCGCGGACCCGCGGGCATGCGTGTGGAATCGACTGAGGAGCTCTTCTCGCGGGTGGAAGGGCGCATACGCCAGATCATCCCGCCCAATCATTTGGAGGCCATGCTCGACAACATCGGCCTGCCTGCGTTGCCGATTTCTCTGGCCTACGGCGACTCCGCGACGATCGGACCGTCGGATGGTGAGATTCTGGTGTCGCTAAAAGAAGAGAGGGAGCACGGAGCCACCTGGCAGTACATCGCCGAGCTTCGTGAGAAGCTGCCTCGCGAGTTTCCGGAAGCCGAGTTCTTCTTCCAGCCGGCCGACATCGTCAGCCAGATTCTGAGCTTCGGCAAGCCTGCGCCGATCAATTTGAAGGTCGTGGGACGAAACCTGGTTGGCAATTACAAGATCGCGCAGGAAATCGAGCGTCGGATCAAGCGCATCCCGGGTGCTGTGGATGTCCACATTCACCAGGTTTTGAATGCGCCAGAACTGCGGGTGGATGTGGATCGCGTGCGCGCCGACCAGCTGGGCTTAACCCAGCGCGATGTCGCGAGCAGTCTTCTCATCTCGCTCAGCTCCCAGGGTCAGATCGCGCCCAACTATTGGCTGAACCCGCAGAACGGAGTCAGTTATCCCGTGGCGGTTCAAACTCCCCCGTATCGTGTGCAGAACATCGAGGCGGTACAGAACACACCTGTAACCGCGGGTGCGAACCGTCCGCCTCAACTGCTAAGCAATGTCGCGACAATTCGAAGGTCCAGCAATTTCTCGGTCATCAATCACTACAACGTTCAACCAGTGGTGGATGTTTACGCCAATGTGCAGGGTCGCGACCTCGGATCGGTCGCAGCGGACATCGATAGAGTGCTCGCAGATGTGCGCAAGAAACTTCCGCGCGGGACAACGCTGATGACTGAAGGACAGGTTGAGACTATGCGGTCTTCCTTCATCGGGCTCGGCACGGGCCTGGTGCTTGCCGTTCTGTTGGTGTATTTCCTGATGGTGGTCAATTTCCAATCTTGGCTGGACCCATTCATCATCCTGACCGCATTGCCTGGTGCTTTCTGCGGAATCATTTGGATGCTTTACGCGACGCAGACAACGTTGAGCGTCCCTGCGCTGATGGGCGCCATCATGAGCATCGGTGTGGCCACGGCAAACAGCATCCTGCTGGTGACGTTTGCGAATGAACGGCTGGATGAAGGGGCTTCGCCGCTCGAGGCCGCCATCTCCGCAGGCTTCACCCGCCTTCGCCCCGTCATCATGACCGCGCTGGCAATGATTCTCGGTATGCTTCCCATGTCCCTTGGTTTGGGCGAAGGCGGCGAGCAAAACGCTCCCCTTGGCCGAGCTGTAATCGGAGGTTTGACCCTGGCTACCGTAGCCACACTATTCTTCGTTCCCGTGATTTATAGCCTGTTTCGACGGAAGCCGCATGTCCAGGTAGCAGCAGAGGAAGCGGAGTTGCTTCAATGAAAACTCGTCCATTGCTCGTCTTCTTTGGGATAGCGGTGGTTCTGGGCGGTATTTTCGTCATCGGCTACCTGCCACGAAACTTGCAAACGCGCAAGGTGGTTGCAGCTTCTCAGCGTGCGGTTCGCGAGCTTCCGGAAGTCCAAACGATTCCGGTGAAGCTTGCTCCATCCGACGCCAATCTCGAACTTTCAGGTACCGTACAGGCGGTAACGGAGACTGGTCTGTACGCACGTGCCGATGGTTATGTGAAGAACCGCATTGCGGATATCGGCGACCGCGTTCGCAGGGGCGACCTGCTGGTTGAGCTCGAGTCGCCGGAAGTGGATCAGCAGTTGAGGCAAGCACAGGCGACGTTGCAGCAGGCACGGTCAGCTCTCAGACAGGCGGAAGCAGCTCGCGAGCAGGCTCGGGCCAATGCGGCGCTCGCGGAAACCACAATGTCGCGTTGGAAGGAGCTGGTTGAGAAGGGCATTCTGTCCAGGCAGGAAGGCGATGAGAAATCGGCAGTCTACGAGGCTCGGCAAGCCGATGTCGCCGCGGCCGAAGCCCAGATAGAGGCGGCTCAGAATGCGGTGCAGGCAGGCGAGGCAAACGTCGCTCGTCTGCAGGAGATTCAAAGCTTCCAGAAGGTTCGCGCTCCTTACGACGGTGTCATCACGCAACGGAACGTGGTTTTGGGAACGCTCGTGAGTGCGGGCTCGAGTAACGCCCTGCGCGAACTCTATCGCATCACACAGCTAGATCCGCTCAAGATGATGGTGCCTGTTCCTCAGAGCTTCGTCCCGTCGATTCGGGTCGGACTGGATTGCTTTATCGAAGTCCAGGAACTCGGTAATAAGCCCTTTCGAGCGCGCGTGACACGCACGGCTAACGCCCTCGACATCGCGTCTCGAACGATGCTCACCGAGGTACAGTTCTCCAACCCGTCCGGGGAAGTCCTGCCAGGGATGTACGCGAAAGTTCGGTTTGTCACTTCGCGCACGACTCCTCCACTGGTGGTTCCCAGCGATGCCATCATGACGGGCAGTTCCGGGCCGACTGTTGTCTATCTTCGTGGGAACAACGTTGCGCACATCGCGCGGGTGAGCCTGGGCAGGGACGATGGGGCATCGACGGAGATACTCAGCGGTCTCGAACCGGGCGATATGGTCGTGCTCAATCCACCCGACGAGGTCCGCGAGGGCTCTCGCGTTCACCCGTTGAAGTTGCAAGTTTCGCAGAAGTAGGAAGCGCAAACGCTACGTATGTGCCGCCGGACGGCTGTCCGGACTTGCCACCTCCTGCGGCGATCACCACAAACTGGCGACCTTCCGCTTCGTAGATCGCCGGTGTTGCATTGCCGCCAGCCGGGAGTTCGGCGGACCAAAGCACCTTACCGTTGTCGCTGTCGAATGCCCGGAAGGTTCGATCGTAATTCGAAGCTCCGATAAAGACGAGGCCAGTTGCGGTCACGACAGGGCCTCCGTAGTTCTCGGTGCCTGTGTTGCGAAAGCCCTTGGCCGCAAGCTCCGGAATCTCCCCTAACGGCACTTGCCAGCGGATCTCGCCCTTGTTCAGATCAATCGCGTTCAGGGTACCCCAGGGCGGCTTGACTGCAGGATAGCCGTCCGGATCGAGGAAGCGGTTGTAGCCATCGTGGTAGAAGCGCAGTCCATTCGCGCGAGTATTATCGGCAAGCTGCAACTCCTTATCCTCTCCTCGCGCCAGGAATGCGACGAGCGCGTCTACCGCGTCGGACGGCAATTTCGCGAAGGCAGGCATTCGGCCGGCACCCTTGCGAATCACGTCTGCGATCTCCTGGTGCCGTCGACGTTCGCCTATACCGATCAGGGAGGGAAACTCGTTGCTGCCGCTGCGGTCGGCTTTGTGACAGCTGGCACATTGGCTCTCGTAGAGTTCCTTGCCGGTGGTGCGTCGCTTCAGCTCCTTCCGTTCCACCAGGCGCAGGATCCACGGCATCTCGTTCGAATTGACGAAGAGTAAGCCGGTTGAGGCGTCGAAGGCAGACCCGCCCCACTCGGCACCTCCATCAAAGCCCGGAAAGATCACGGTTCCCTGGATGCTTGGAGGGGTGAACTGACCATTGCTGCGAACCATACGAAGCTTCGCGAGCACTGCGGCTCGTGCCTCGGGCGTTCGGTCGGTGAGGAGTTCCTCGGTGAGTTGCTGCCGGGCGAAAGGCGGTGGCTTTAGCGGCAAAGCCTGCACCGTTGAGAGCTGCTCGCCTGGCACGTCCGATGGCTCTGTCCGACGCAGCTCGATGGGGAAGAGCGGCTTTCCTGTCTCGCGCTCGAAGACGAATACGTGTCCTGATTTGGTGGTCTGCGATACCGCATCAACTTTGCGTCCGTTCCGGAGGACCGTGACCAGCGTTGGAGCGGAAGGCAAGTCGCGATCCCAAACATCGTGTCTCGTGAACTGAAAATGCCAACGGCGCTCGCCGGTTGCGGCATCGAGTGCCAACAAACAGTTCGCGAACAGGTTGTCGCCATGGCGATCCGCACCGTAAAAGTCGAACGCAGCAGAACCGGTCGGTACGAATACCAAGCCCCGCGTCACATCGAGTGCCATTCCGGCCCAACTGTTAGCACCACCCGTCCGAGTCCACGCGTCCTTCGGCCAAGTCTCGTACCCGAACTCGCCTGGTCTTGGGATGGTGTGAAATTGCCATCGAAGCTTCCCGGTTCGAGCATCGAAGGCGCGGATGTCGCCTGGTGCCGCCGGTAGATCCTCGCTGGTAATTCCGCCGAGAATCAACAGGTCGCGATAGACAGCGCCGGGCGTGGTCAGCGACAAACTCAAGGTCTCAGGATCTCGACCGAGACCCTCGCGCAGGTCGATCGATCCACCATCGCCGAAGGTTTTTACCGGCTTGCCACTTCGCGCATCAAGCGCATAGAATCGAGGCCCGACGGCGACATAAACGCGAGCATCGTCACCGTCCGTCCATAACATCAATCCCCGATTGCGCCAAGTCCTCGAGTTGGGCTTGCCTCCGTGCGGATCGAATCGCCAGATGAGCTTGCCTGTAGCTCCATCGAGAGCGATGACGTTCAGCTTCGGCGTGGTTGCATACAGCACGCCTCTCCACACGATGGGCTGGCACTGCATCTCTGATCGAGGAAACGAATCACCCGTGTCGAAAATCCAAGCCCTTTCGAGTTTCGCGACGTTGCTTTTATCGATCTGCTTCAACGGGGAGAACCGCGTGCCCGCGGGGTCGCCTCCATGAGCGGGCCAGTCCTGGGCGCTTAAGAGGCGCGCGAACAACAAGGAAGCTACAACGAATCGAATCACCATGGGTCGAGAAGCGGTTATGTGCAGTAACGATCATATGCAGAAGCGGATCGCGATCCAAAAATTCGTGCTCCCAGAGGCGGACTCTTTTCTCGCTCCTCGCTCTCCAGTGTGACGCTCGATGGTTGATGCAAGTCGACCCGAAGCGGACGAGGAGGAGAGACGAATCAAACGAATGGCATTGCTTGCGGGCTTCTTGCTAATGGCCGCAAGTTCTCATCTGAAGGCGTTCAATCTTGACCGGCTTATTGGAAGGATCGACGTTCCCTTCGACTTCCATGTGGGTCAAATCGAGATGCCTGCGGGCGCATACCTGATTCAGCAGGAGGGTGCTCTGATCACGATCAAGACCGATGGCGTTCCGCGGAAGAGCGCTCACTATTTGACCACTCCGGCTTCCGGGAAGACAGATGCTTCCAAAGGTAAGGCGGTGTTCAACCGTTATGGCGACGATTACTTCCTTAGCGCAGTATTCGCGGCAAACGCGACACAAGGCTACCAGCTACCGCGCACCAAGCGAGAGCGTGAAGTCATGGCTAGAGCAAAGCTGACTGAAACCGCCGGCGTAGTTGTGAAGCCTCTCGATGTCAGAAAGAGCAAATAAGAGCAAAGGAGCCGGCCAGCAGTCAGGATCTGATCGGACAAGCGACGGCGGGT
>DASQVJ010000213.1:0-2105 GCA_035640835.1 Bryobacteraceae bacterium | reverse complement strand
GAGCACAACTTCCTGTGCCAGGTCCAGGGCACGAAACAGGTGAGCATCTGGGATCCGCGCGATCGCACGGTTCTGCCTGAACCTCAGATTGAGCACATGCTACAGATCTGGCACGGCGATGATTACCATCGCAACATGCCTTTCAAGCAGGAGTTCCAGGAGCGGGCTCGCGAATACACGCTGAATCCAGGCGATGCGCTTCACTTCCCCGTCGGAGCGCCGCACTGGGTCAAGAATGGCAATCAGGTTTCGATCTCGTTCAGCATCACCTTCCGCTCGCGCTATTCGGAACGTCAGGCGATCATCTACTTCCTGAATGGCAAGGTGCGAAGGCTCGGTTTGCGGCCAACGCCTCCCGGAGTATCCGGCTGGCGCGACGGGTTGAAGGTAGCCGCATTTCAAACGGTCCGCTTTGCAGCCCGCGTCGGCGGTGGGTCTTGGCTGAAACGGAACCAGTCGAAGTGGGCATAGTTGTCGACGATCGAGGCGAGCGACTCAACGCCGCTCCCCGACTCACGGCACAACCCATTCAGGTGTTGTTTATCATCGATACACTTTGGGGCGAAGGAGGCGCAGAACTTTGCCTCCTTCGCCTGGCGAGCGCTCTCCCCGCGGACCAGTTCCAATGCCGTGTGGTGACGTTCTATACC
Source organism: Bryobacteraceae bacterium (assembly GCA_035640835.1). Lineage (GTDB taxonomy): Bacteria > Acidobacteriota > Terriglobia > Bryobacterales > Bryobacteraceae > DASQVJ01. The sequence continues at coordinate 1,455 of DASQVJ010000213.1, read as the reverse complement.
GATGAGAATGCTGCACCATTTGTACGGCGTTTCCCCTGTCCCGTCCACTACTGGCCGTTAAGAAAACTCACCGACCTCAACGCCCTCTCGGTAGCATCAAAGATCCGCAAACTCGTCCAGGCCGAGCGGATCGAAATTGTCCACACCTTCTTCTCGACAGCCGACATCTGGGCAGGTCCCATCGCTAAGCTCAGCGGCGCGCGTGTGCTCATTTCGAGCCGCCGCGACATGGGCATCCTCCGACAGTCCAAGCACCAGCTGCTTTACAAACTCGTTCGCAGCTTCTTCGACCAAGTACAGACTGTCTCGGACGAAGTGCGGCAGTACACGATCCGTCAGGACGGTGTGCGCCCCGAGCGAGTTCGGACCATCCACAACGGCATCGAATTCGACAGCGTCGGCCACCATGAGCCGCTCGAGCCTGGCCTCGAGGAGAAGCTTGCCGGCAAACTCGTCGTTGCCACTGTTGCAAACTGGCGAAGAGTCAAGGGCATCGATGTTCTGGTGAACGCGGTCCCTTATGCGCTCCAGCAGGTGCCGGATGCTCATTTCGTCGTGGCGGGACGCTTCGGGGAGAGTGTGGCGGACAAATCGTTCACGCAAGAGGTGCTCCAATCAAGCTCGAGCCGGGGACTGGACGAGCACATCTCGTTTCTCGGTGCTTTCAACCGCGTTCCCGCGCTGCTGAAACGAAGCCACCTGTTTGTGCTTCCTTCCCGGAGCGAAGGCTTGTCAAATGCTTTACTGGAAGCGATGCGAGCTGGCTTGCCCTGCGTGGCGACCGCCGTAGGCGGCAATCCCGAAGTCGTCGTGGACGACGTGACAGGACGTCTCGTACCGCCCGAGGATGCCAACGCCTTGGCGTCGGCGATCGTGTCGTTACTGCAGGATGGAAAGCTGCGGCAGGGGATGGGCACTGCGGGTCGCGCTCGGGTACAAACTGAGTTCGAGGCGTCCAACATGGTGAGAAAAGTGATCGAGTCCTATCGGGAGGCGCTGCAGAGGCACTAAAGAGAAGAGCCTGCCCCCTTTTGAGAGGCAGGCTCGGAGTAGCGAGATGGGCTCGCGACTACTTGACGATGATCGGTGCGCTCTTGGCGACCGTCACGTAACCACCTTGCGTCAGATAGCGAAGCTCGTAAGTGCCGGCCCTCAGAGTGCGGGGGCTGACGCCAGTGCCGCTCCTTCGGCCCTCGATCGGCACGTACCATACCATCTTTTCGGAAGCAGCGCCAACCGGAACCAGCGCGATGCAGTCGCCCGTCAGCATGCCGGCACCTGCGGTCCACTGGAACGTGAGGTTGCGACCTGCGAGCGCCTGACCCGTAGCAGCCACCGAGAATCCGGCGACTCCCACGTTAATCGGCGTCGAGGTGGCGAGCACGGTGAACGTGTCGTTGCTGTAATAGCGGATTTGGTACATGCCAGGGGTGTTCGGTAACTGGATGTTCACCG
>DASQVJ010000212.1:0-4555 GCA_035640835.1 Bryobacteraceae bacterium | reverse complement strand
ACCTTCGAGGCGATTGTGCGCATCGATACCCCGCAAGAGGTCGAATACTATCGCAACGGCGGAATTTTGCCCTACGTGCTGCGGCAGTTGATGCAGAGCCAGGCGGCTCGCGTCTAGCTGAAAAACTCCTCAGAGAAGTTGGCCACGGATGGGCACGGATAAACAGGGATTGAACAATAGTCTTATCCGTGTCCATCCGTGGCTTAATTAGCCTTTTTCACCAGCCTGTCAAGGCCGACGCAGTCTTAACTGAAGGTCGCCCTACAAGGCCGAGCTTAAGGTCGACGCTGAATACACACTCGACCAGGGATAGAGCTCTGGCGAATTCGCTAGGCCTGCGCGAACCGGATTGTTTTGAATGTACAGCTCGATGCGCCGAAACTCCGAGTCGTTGCGCACCAATCGATCGAAACTGTCGTTTTGCCAAAATGCTTCGCCCGTGCCTGATTCGCTTTTCGCGGTAGCACCCTTGATCTGCTTCAAAATGGCGGACATTTCGATCTCGGGCGTCAGTAACAGATGAACGTGGTTCGGCATGATCACCCACGAATGGAGCTCGTATTCCGAGAGATACCGCTCCAAAGAGCATCCATTACGAGTTGGGCTATGTTTGGTGTTCGAAGATACGTCGGACCCACTCGACATTCATCGAGCATGCCGTCGATCAGCACGAATTCACGACCTGACTCATTACCTGAGAAGCTTCGTCCGTTAGGTAAGCTGCCATGCAATCGAAACGTGACGAACACTGGCGAGCCCACGCTCCTAACATGCGGCAACCGCCTGCGTGAGAGAGTAGGCGTGAGTCGCTGCCCACATTCAAAGTGATCACGGGACCTTCTGGGTTACGAGCCGGATAATACGAGAGGAGGCGCATGCTTCCCTATCTCATAGCCGCGATCGTCATCGTTGGATTGCCGACGATCTATATCGCTGTGCGATTTCGCGAGTATCGGAAGTTCTTGGCCGGCGCGTTCTTCGTCAGCAGCGGAATGCAATTCTACTTCTATTTTGCGAAGATCCCGATCCCGCTCATGGGGACGGACGTGGTTCAATCTCCGGAGCTAAGCGGCGTGCGCGGAACGATCCACTTCGTGCTCTTCCTTGTCAGCCTCTACTTTGGATGGTTCTTCCACCCCAAGCGCTCGGCGGCATAGCGCGGACAATGAAGAGCATACGTATGACTCTAGGATTCCTTGGAACGGGCGCTATCACAGCTGCCATGGTCACGGGCCTGAATTCAGAGGGCGGGCCGTGCCACGACATTCGGTTGTCGCCGCGCAACGCGGTTGTTGCCGCCGACCTCGCCAGCCGGTTTGACAACGTCTCCGTGTGCGCCTCTAACCAGGAAGTGCTCGATACGTCCGATATCGTTGTGCTTGCAGTACGCCCACAGGTGGCTGAAGACGTTCTGTCAGGGCTCCAGTTCCGTTCGAGCCAGAGGGTCATCAGCCTTATAGCTGGGTTTTCGGTGCGGCGCATCGCGGACCTCGTGACTCCCGCCCACCAGATCTGGAGGGCTATCCCGCTGCCTTCCGTAGCCCGGAGGCGAAGCCCGATTGCGGTATATCCGGCGGGCGGTGCTGGCGCCGAGCTATTTGCCCCACTTGGGCAGGTGTTCGGGATGGAGACAGAAGATCATCTCAATGCCTTCAGCACCGCGACGTCGACCATGGCTGCATACTTCGGCTTCGTGGGCCATATTGCGTCCTGGGTGGCGCGGAAAGGCGTTCCGGAACAGCAGGGACGCGAGTATATGGCACGAATGTTCGCTGGCCTCACCGATGGCAACCTGGAAGGATCCCAACTAAGCTTCGAGGATCTGGCGGCGGCTCACGCGACGCCGGGTGGGCTGAATGAACAGGTCCTGCGCGATCTCACGGATCACGGCGTGTTCGACACCCTCACACGGGCTCTCGACTCGGTACATCGAAGAGCCTCCGGCCAATGCGCCTGAACCGGTGCCAATGGGCCTACGTTCCTGCCCACGATCAGAGCTAACAATCCAGAGTTAGATGTACAGCAGGTAGGCCGAGTAGCCGAGCAGGGCGCCGATGGCGGCGCCGGCAAGGACATCGCTGATGAAGTGCATGCCGAGTACGACGCGGGACGCGGCGATGCTGAGGGCGCAGATCATGAGGCCGATCGTCAGCGAGGGGTAGCAGAGGCTGAAAGGTACAGCAAACGCGAAAGCCGTGATGGTGTGGCCGCTGGGGAAAGAGAACTGGTCGGGTGGGAGCAGTTGGGCCCAGCAGTGCGGTGCGATGTGGCAGGGGCGACGGCGGCGGAAGGACTTCTTCAGGAGCATGAAGAGCATCACCCCGAAGCCTGCGGCCAGGAGAGCGGACACGACCGCGACGAATCGTTGGGGACCGCCGAAGATCAGGATGGCGAGAGACATCGCGTACCACAGCCAGCCGTCTCCGCCGCGAGTGGCGCAGAGGCACCACACCCGCACCCAACGAGGCGCACGCCAATTGTTGACGCGTGCCATAAGCCGATGATCGCGCTGCGCGATGTATTCGAGCATAGAACGGGAAATTGCGACCATTACGCAACCTCCCCAACAACCGTCACAGGAGCAGACTTGACGGCCACCGGTAATCCCACACCAGTCGCGCGCGCCATCCAACGTCGAGCAAAAGATTGTTCTAGCCAGTAGTTTATACCGATTACGAGCGGAACGCCTCCCAGGATGAGCGGCAGCAACGGAGCGGTCCACGGTGTTTCAAGCATCATGCTGTGGCAAATAGAAAGCACGTCACGAGTTAGCTTGAGCATGCTGCCCGACTCTCCATGGGCAACACTACACCGGTTTTGTAAACCCTTGATGAATTCTTCTTTGGTTCGAGCTCCAGGAACTTCGGTCCAAGCCGACCCGAGCGCGGCCATGCTGTGCGCGTCGCTGCCACCGACTTCCCCTTTGCCGAGCCATTTCGCCATTTCGCCCGCTCCGTCGTTGGCGATTTTCAACATGGCTCCATTACGCGTTTCCAGGGCCGGAAAATCGCGCTCGAAGAATTCGAAATCAGCGGCAACACGGCGACCGGTTAATGCCGAAAGGACGTGATTTAGTGTGAAGAAAAGTTTCTGTTCACCCAAATACGCCAGCAGGGACGGAATATCGTGACGACGGCGCTGCAGCTCGAGATGCTGGCGTTCATTGATGTCGTAAACACCAACGTGGATCTCGGTTCCCGTGGGAAGCGTGCAGGTGACTTCCTCGCTCAGAAAAAAGTCGGGATGACGGCGCAAACCCTCAACCGCATCGATCGAGTCATGATCGGTGACCGTCACCAGCTGCATTCCGAGCTTCTTTAACCGGGCGTAGACGGCTTCCGGTTGGTTGTAACATTCTCGACAAATGTTCTTTGCAACCGGTATGTTGCACATGCCGGAATGCACAGTGTGAACGTGGAGGTCGCACCTCATCGCTTCACTTATAAAGTCCCAATCGTTACAGTGACGTGACCGGTTGAAAAAACATTTGTGAAAGGATTTGTCTCGATGAGGGTCGGCCACTTGGGTGGGGTACGATGGGCGGGACAGATGAAAAAGCTGGACTTTGTCTTTTTCGACGCCGGGGGTGGGCATCGAAGCGCCGCACTTGCGTTGAAAGCAGTCATCGAACAGCAGGGGAGGCCTTGGAAGGTCCGGCTGGTCAACCTGCAGGAAGTGTTGAGTTCGTTGGACATCTTCCGCAAGTACCTGGGCATCCGGATGGAGGATGTCTATAATAGGCTCCTCGCGAAAGGCTGGACGCTCGGCTCGGAACTGCTGGTTCCGCCGATGCAAACGTTGATCCGGATCTACCATCCTGCCGAGCGCAAGCTGCTGTCCGAATTCTGGAGAAGGGATCCACCGGACATGGTGGTGAGCGTGATTCCGAATTTCGGGAAGGCGATTTACCAGGGGCTTCGAAGGGTATCGCCGGATATTCCGCTGGTCACGATCATTACCGATTTCGCAGACTATCCGCCGCACTTCTGGATGGAACCCGGATTCGATCAATTGTATGTTTGCGGAACGGATAGGGCGATGGACCAAGCTCGCTCAATCGGTTACACGGATGAGCAGCTGTTTCGCGCATCGGGAATGATCATCCGGCCAAGCTTTTATGAGCAGCAGCCGAAGGACAGGCGGGCGGAAAGAGTCAAGCTCGGGTTAAAGCCGGATGCGCTTACCGGGTGCGTGCTGTTTGGCGGCCAGGGTTCGTACGTGATGCTCGATATCGCGCGCCGACTGGCCGATACGGACGTCGACACGCAATTGATATTTATTTGTGGCAAGAATGCAACATTAGCGGAGAAGCTCCGCGTGCTGCCTCGAAGGATCCCGTTTCACGTGGTCGGCTTCACCCACGAAGTCCCGTATTACATGGCGATGTCGGACTACTTTATCGGGAAGCCGGGGCCGGGGAGTATCAGCGAGGCGATCGCGATGAAGCTGCCGGTGATCATCGAGCGGAATGCCTGGACGTTGCCGCAGGAGCGCTACAACGCCGATTGGGTTCGCGACAAGGACGTCGGGATCGTGCTGGGGAATTTGCGTGAAG
>DASQVJ010000211.1:0-7802 GCA_035640835.1 Bryobacteraceae bacterium | reverse complement strand
GTCCGTGGGACCTGGCCATCATCGCCGAGCAATAAAGAGACCCGCCGCACGTCGTGTGGCGGGTCCCATTCCTTACCGGCAGGCGCGGCGGCGCAACAAACCGAGGGCGGCAAGTGCTCCCGCCATCAAGCCGACCGTCGCAGGTTCGGGTACGCCGCTGCTGCTCGACGTCAAATCGAATGATGCATAGATCGGAGTCGCACCGCTTCCGTTGGTGAACACAAAATTCGAGAGCGTCACCGTCTGACCGCCGTTTGTATACGAAAGGCCGCCCGCCGGTACAGATCCTGAGTAGTAGTCATAGGTGCGCTGTATTCCGGCAGCTGCCATCGGATTTCCATAAGCTCCGATCTGGGGTGCTCCAGAGGTCTCGTTGAAGAAAAGGTTTACGCCAAGATAGGGCACCGAATATCCAGCCTGCCCGATCAGCACGAAGTGTGTGGTACCGTCCGGAACCGTATAAGCGAGATCCCCGGATGTGGTATTTAGGAACGTTGCGTCGGCGGGGGTTGTCCCGATTCCGAGTTGCGCCAAAGCGCAACAGCCGGTCGTGCTCCAGATAGCGGCGCCGCTGTAATCTCCTGTTGCCGTTTGTTCGAGCAGGTGTGCTCCGTCCAGAACAATGCTGGCGCTGGCGTTCATCGCCGTCATGCATGTTGCGATGCAAAGTATGTAAGTAATTCGTTTCATTTCTCTCCTGCGGTCCTGAGGGCGTAGAGCCCCTCGATGCCGAATGTGCAGACCAGGCAAGAGATCCGCCACGCATATCGAAATTTGTGACTTAAACCACTTAAGACTGAGGGTGTTTCCGCTACTCCGATGCGGGGGGTACTGACGGGAGTTCTGCCCTGGCGCGGGCGATCTCAACGTTGGCAGGGTCTTTTCTGGCGGCATCTTCGAACAAGGTGCGAGCGCGTTTGAGGAGGCGGGAGGCCTGAGAGCGATCGCCGGCCTGAAGTAGTGCCGTCCCGAACTTCGTGTAAATACTGGCCAGATCGATACGCGCTTCGGTCTTGTTCGGATCCTTGGAAATCAAGTCTTCCGCGATGGCTACGGCTTTTCCGTAATTTACTCTCGCCTCACGGAACCGGCGCCGATCCGCCAGCACGTTCGCTATGCCGAGATAGGTCAACGCAACACCGTGCCAATGCCCTCTGTCGCCTTTGTCGGCGGCCGCAAGATGTTCGATATAAGGAAGTGCTGAAAGATACTGCGAAAGCGCGGCAGCCAGATCTCCCGTTTTCGCATCTGCTTGCGCAACTCGAAGATGTCCGATCCACACGTCACGCTGGTACACGGAACTGGACGGATCCGATCGGCTCAGCGATTCCGCGGTGCGCAGAGCGCTCTGGCTCTGGGCCAGGGCCGCTTTGTAGTCCGCTGCAGCTTCCAGCGTGCGGGCAAGGAAGAGGGAACTCACCATTACTGCCCGTTCATATTCCCTGTTGTGCGGCTCCAGCGCGAGCAGCGTCGTCGTCGATTGGAGTGCCTTCCGATGGAGGGTGAGCGCTTCGGCACTCCGGCCGACCCGCGCCAGCAGTCTGCCTGTCTCCATGTAGGAATATGCGAGTTGATCGCGATCATACCGGTTGTTAGGATCGCTCTTCACCAGGTCTTCCAGGGTCAGAGTGGCCTGCCTGGCGTTCTCCAATGCGCCCAAACTGTCACCGGATTCGCGGAGCAGGCTCGCAACCATGCTGTAGCAGGAAGCAAGCTGTTCCCGATAGTGCGCGTTCTGAGGTTCAGCCCGGACCAGCCGCTGCATGATACTGAGTGCTTTGCGGTGCGACTCGAGCGCGAGGGGAACATCGAACGTCAATGTGCCGACGCGCGTGTACGCGGCTGCTAATTCGCTCTCGAGGTTATGGTCATCAGCTGCCTCGCGCGCAAGGCTGTCCAGATACTCCTCCGACCGCTTCACCAATAGCTGCCTTGCAGCCAGGGTTCCGGGTACATTCTGGATCGCATCATGGAAATCAAATAGGAAATAGTTCGCCAGCCTGCGGACATCATCAAACCGCCTCTCCGCCCGCTGCTTTTGTACCTGCGCCAGGTGGGACTGCCAGGCGATCCCGGCAACACCTGCCGACAGCAGGACCAGCATCAACGCTGTGGCGATCACCCCCATCGTGTGGCGGCGCAGGAATTTGCCCGCGCGATACTGCAGCGTGTCCTGATGCGCGATGACAGGTGCGCCGTCCAGATAGCGGCGGATGTCCTCGGCAAACTGTTCTACCGAGGCATACCGGCGCGCAGGATCCTTCCGCAGAGCCATCAGCACGATGTTGTCGATATCTCCGCCGGCCTTGCCCGCAGCGACGCTCGGCGGCTGCGGATCCTCATCGCAAACCGCGCGCAGCACATCCATAGTTGAGGCGGTCGTTTGTCCGTAGGGAGAAACTCCGGCGATCAGTTCGTACAGGACCACTCCCAGCGAGTAGACATCGGAGGCGGTTGTGATGGCCTCACCGCGTACCTGCTCAGGACTTGCATAACGGGGCGTCATCAGCGGAAGCCCGATGGTGGGTGTGTCGGACGCGTACGCCACCGGCTCCGGCATAATGAGCTTTGCGATTCCAAAATCGAGCAGCTTCGGCTCCCCGCTCGCCGTCACCAGAATATTTCCGGGTTTCAGGTCCCGATGAATCACCAGATGCTGATGTGCGAAATGAACTGCCGAGCAGATGTCCAGAAAGAGACGGAGTCGCGCGCGTTCGTCCAACTGGCGGCCTTCGCAGTATTCGTTCAGCGGCTCGCCATCAATGTACTCCATCACCAGATAGGGAAGTCCGCCGGGAACTGTACCCCCATCCAGTAGCCGCCCGATATTCGGGTGGACCAGACGAGCCAGAATCTGGCGCTCCGCCCGGAATCGGGCAATCAGCAGATCGGTATCCAGGCCGCCACCAGTCACAAGCTTGATGGCAGCAAACTGCTCGTATTCAGAGTCAGCTCGCACGGCGCGATAGACGGTGCCCATGCCGCCTTTCCCGATCGTGTCCACAATCCGCCATGCCCCGACGGTTCGTCCGATCCACGGGTCGGTCGCGCATGGGGGCTGAGACAAGTTCCAGAAATCCGCCACTGCAGCCGTCCGGTCGCTTTCCAGAAGGCAGCGCAGCCGAGTGAGAAGACCGGAATCGCCGGCGCACTCACGAAGCAGAAACTCTTCCTGCAAATGGACGGGCTGCTCGACGGCAAGTGCGAAGAGTTGTTCCAACCGGCTAGACATAGAATCAGGGCCGCGTGCCGGTCATTGCAGACTGCAACCAGGCGCGCGCAAATCTCCAGTCCCTTTCGATGGTTCGAACGGAAACATCGGCATTCTGCGCGACCAACACCTCCGCAGTTTCTTCAACCGTCAGGCCTCCGAAGAATCGGAGTTCCACCACTTTTGCCTGGCGAGGGTGCTCCCGGGCCAACTGGTCGAGGGCCTCGTCCAGTGCGACCACGTCCAGATCCTGCTCGTTTACGAAATGGTCGGGGTGTTCCGGCACTCTAAGGGCGAACGGTCCACCCCGTTTAGCGGCTCGCTTGCCGCGAGCATGCTGTACTAAAATGCGGCGCATGGCCCGTGAGGCGAAAGCGATGAAATGGCCTCTATCCTGCCAAGTCACCTGGTTCAACTTTTTCACCTGCAGGTACGCCTCATGCACCAGCGCAGTGGCCTGCAAGGTATGGTCGGATCGTTCGTGTCGAAGATACACGGCAGCCAGGCGGTGCAGTTCACTGTAAATGATCGGCATTAAGCGGTCGAGGGCAGAGGCATCGCCGTTCTGCCAGCGCGTCAGCCACTCGGTCACGTCGATAGAGCTAGGGCCCGTCAATCCCTAGAATAGTAGCGAACCTTACGCGATGACCTGCATTTTCGAGGCGAGCCTGTCGGAGTAACCAGCTTTGGTACTTCCCCTTCAAGGTGCCTGAGGGCTAGGCTTTTGGGTGGGCTTTGTCGTAGGCCGACATGAGGTCGGACAGTGACACTTGCGTGTACTTCTGAGTCGTTGATAGGCGAGCGTGGCCGAGCAGTTCCTGGATGGATCGGAGGTCGGCGCCATCGCTCAGGAGATGGGTCGCGTAGGCGTGGCGCAGGCTGTGGGGATGCAGCGAAGAATCGCCGGCCAGGGCAGTCGCATACAACTTCACGAGCTTCGCCACCGAGCGGGTCGACAAGCGCTTGCCTCGATTGTTCAGGAACACGGCCTGATCCCGTGTTGTCGTGTAGCGTTTTTCTAAATAATCGCGGAGGGTTAAGGCGGCGCGCTCTCCCAGAGGCACCTGACGCTCCTTCTTCCCCTTGCCTCGTACGAGAATCCAACCTTGCGCCATGTCGACGTCCCGGAGATTCAAGCCGCAGAGTTCGCTGACACGGATGCCTGTGCCGTACAGGAGTTCCAGGATCGCGATGTCCCGGATCAGACTTGAGCGCTTCAACTGGCCGGCTGCCGCGGAGTCGAGCATCTGGTTCGTTTGCTCGGGCGTCTGGACTCGTGGCAAGGTCTTGGGGACCTTGGGCGTCAGCACGAGGCTCGCCACGTTGACCTCGATGACGCGCTTTTCCAAGAGGTGCTTGAAGAACGAACGAACAGCCGACAGCTTGCGGCGGATGGTCACATTCGAGAGGCCCTGATCATAGAGCGACCCCATCCATTCGCGAAGCAAGAGCATGTCGATCGCGTCGGGCGCAGGGGGATCGGCGTCAATCGGAGTGATGTACTCCATCCACTGAGCCAGGTCGGAAGCGTAATTGCGCACGGTGTGCTCAGACGCATTTGTCCGCTTGAGATGGGAGAGATAACCCGCAATTAGAACGGGCAGCGGCTCAGGCATGCACGCCCAGATATTCGTCGAGAGCGGCTTCGGCCCGGCGGCAGACCTCGGCGTGTCGAGCTTTCTTGTCTCGACCGAGCTTCCTGCGCGAAGCTTCATCGAGCTGCGGCAGGAGGTCAAAGGTGATGTTTGCCGGCTGGTAATCTCGTGCGTCGGCGCCCGAGATGTAAGCGGTAAGGGAACCTAGCGCAGTTTCGCGAGGCAGGGGACGAGGCTCTTCGCCGTTCAGTAGGGCGGATGCGAAGCGCCCAGCCATCAGACCGGTCGCGATCGATTCGACATAGCCCTCGACACCCGATATCTGCCCGGCGAAGAACAGGTTTGGCCGAGTGCGCAATTGAAGCGTCGGCGTGAGGAGCGAAGGCGCGTTGATGTAAGTGTTGCGATGAATCTGGCCGTAGCGCAGGAACTCGGCGCGCTCGAGGCCAGGAATCATGCGGAAGATGCGCTGCTGCTCGGGGTAACGCAGATGGTTTTGGAATCCGACCAGATTGTAGCTGCCTGCTCGCGCGTTCTCCTGGCGAAGTTGGACGACAGCATAGGGCCATCGACCCGTGCGCGGATCAGTGAGTCCCACCGGCTTCATGGGGCCGAAGCGAAGGGTATCTCGACCGCGGCGGCAGATTTCCTCAATCGGCAGACAGGCCTCGAAGTAAGGAACATCATCCGGGATCTTGGGCGTGAAGGCTTCAGCCTCGATCAAGGCGTCGATGAATGCGTCGTATTGAGCCTTGTCGAACGGGCAATTGACGTAGTCATCGGTTCCGTCGAGGCTCTTGCCATATCGTGAGGCTCGGAACGCGACGGAGAAATCGATACTCTCGGCATCGACGATCGGACTGATGCTGTCGTAGAAGTAGAGCCGCTCGGATCCGGTGATTTGCGCGATGTCCCCGGCAAGCGCATCGCTGGTCAGAGGTCCGGTGGCCACGATGACGCAGTCGCCGCTCTCGGGCTCAAGAACTCGTTTGACTTCTTCGCGCCGCACTTCAATGAGCGGATGTTGCGAGATGCGTTCGGTGACGGCCTCCGCAAAAAGATTACGGTCAACGGTGAGGGCGTGCCCTGCCGGTACGCGCACCTCATCGGCAATCGCAAGCGCAAGACTTCCGAGCGCTCGCAGTTCCTTCTTCAGCAGCCAAGGCGCTGTGTTCTCCGACTCGCTCTTCAACGAGTTGCTGCAGACGAGCTCGGCCATGCGGTCCGTCTTATGAGCAGGCGTGAACGCGACAGGACGCATCTCATAGAGAACCACCGGGTGTCCGTTTTCCGCAGCTTGGAATGCGGCTTCAGTGCCTGCAAGACCGGCACCAAGCACATGTACGTGACGTTTAGACAAAGCTTTATATAATTTTCACATGCCTCAAAAAGGTGTGTCCCGACGTGCCGTGCTGCGTACGGCGTCAAGCGCTGCTACTGCCATGGGTGCGGCTTCCTACTCGCGCGTCCTCGGTGCGAACAACCGTCCACAACTCGGCGTCATCGGCTGTGGAGGACGTGGCGTTTACGTCATGAACACCTTCATCAAGACGGATCAGGTGGAAGTACGGAGCGTGTGCGACGTTTGGCCCGAGAGGACGGCCAAGGCCAAAGAGACCGCGATCAACGCGACCGTTTTCAACGATCATCGCAAGCTCCTGGACGGGGGCAAGGACCTTGACGCTGTGCTGATCGCGACGCCCGATCACTGGCATGCGGATATCACGATCGAGGCGCTGAACGCCGGCAAGGACGTGTACGTCGAGAAGCCCCTGACGCTCAAGATCGAAGAAGGGCCGAAGATCGTGAAGGCGGCGCGGGTTAATAGCCGCATTTGCCAGGTCGGCATGCAGCAGCGCTCGGGCAAGATTTATCTGCAGGCGAAAGAAGAGATCGTCAAGGCAGGGAAGCTCGGCAAGGTGACGCTAGCTCGGACGTGGTGGCATGGCAATGGCGCACACCTTCAGAAGGCGCCGGCGCGCATGGCGACAAGGCCCTCGGACCTGGATTGGGCGCGTTTCCTGGGTCCGGTCAAGTGGCGTGACTGGGATCCGCAGCAATACTGGAATTTCCGGGCCTACCTGGATTTCGGTGGCGGACAGGTTACGGACCTGTTTACGCACTGGATCGACGTGGTTCATATGTTCCAGGAGCAGGATGATCCGATCTCGGCGTCAGCCGCTGGTGGCGTCTATCACTACAAAGATGGCCGTACGGCGCCTGACACTATCAACGTTCTGCTCGAGTACCCGAGAGATTGGACCGCAACCTTCGAAGCGACTCTCGCGCCAGGAATTACGGGCGCGGCGGTCGAACTTTGCGGTACCGAAGGCCGCCTGAACATCACACGTGCTCGCTATGAGTACTACTCCAAAGATAAGAACGCTCCCCCAGTGGTCGTAAAGTCCGAGCGCGATCAGACGATAGACCACGTGGAGAACTTTCTCGATTGCATCCGCAGCCGCAAATTGCCGAACGGGGACGTGTGGATCGGACATCGATCCGCCCAGGCGTCTCATTTGGGCAACATCGCTTACGAGCAGAAGCGGCGGTTGCGGTTCGACCCGGCTCGCGAGGAGATTCTACCGCTTTAGATCCGGACGGGGCTCGCGTTTTCGCGGGACACGCCGGGTGCATCGGAGGAGGGTCCACTCTCCCCTCAGTACCCAATTCGAAGAAAAGAAAAGGAGTAGAGAACGAATGGTAAAGCGAACGGCATACGTGTGCTTCCTGGCAGGAGCGTTGATGCTCACCCCGGCGGTCGGCGTGGCGCAGGAAGCCGCTGCCGCGGACGTCAGTGTTCCGGCCGGTGGTCCTTTGTCGGAGCCGGAAATTATTATCTTGCTGCAAGCGAAGGTTCCGCTCGACACAATTCAAGGATTTGTCGCTAAGCGGGGTGTAAACTTCGTCAGCACCAAAGAAAGCAGCCGCCGGATCATCGCGGCGGGCGGCAATGTCGCTCTCATCGGTACAGTGAACCTGAACCAGCGTGAGGA
>DASQVJ010000210.1:0-5320 GCA_035640835.1 Bryobacteraceae bacterium | reverse complement strand
TAGTGAGGAAACTCCGCCGGTCCATTCCTAGTTGCTGACGATCGATCCGTTCGGGAACCGCTTCGGACCAAAGTTGCCGTCCTGCATCGAACATGGATACTTTGCTGCAGCGCGTTCGTTTAAGTCCACGCCGTGGCCTGGAGCTTCGTTGACAAAGAGAAAGCCTTTTCGGATCTCCGGTGTGCCTGGGAAGATCTCGCGCACAGCATCGCTCGGGATGAATGCGCCTTCCTGGATGCCGAAGTTGGGCGAAGCAATATCCAGGTGGCCATTCACGGCATGGCCAACCGGAGAAAGATCGCCGGGAGCATGCCAGGCCGTACGCACGTTGAACCAGTTCCCGAGCACCGCAAGCTTGTAGGCCATCGTTAGGCCGCCGATCGTCGGGATGTGAACGCGGATGAAATCGAGCAGTTGATTCGTAACCAGGTCGGCGTAGTCGTGCCGGTTTGCAAACTTCTCCCCGATGGCAATTGGCACGCTTGTCTGGGGCCGCAGGATTTTGAGATAGCTGATGTCCTCGGGATAGAACGGATCTTCGAAGAAGTAAGGCCGCAGCGGCTCCAGGCGTTTGATCATCTGGATCGTCGTGATGGGCGGAAGCTGACCGTGGAGGTGCTGCATCAACTCGGGCTTGTCCCCGACGACTTTGCGAACATGCTCAAAGATCTTCGGGATCTCGCGGCCCCACTCGTCGGGATCGATGACGGGGTCGGATCCAAGAGCGTTTCCGAGCGGCATTCCAGTCAACGCGGGCGTGGGCGGTACCTTCGAGCCTCGATAGTTCATCCGGACATGCGTGTAGCCGCTCGCCAACGCCTGTTGTACGCTGTCGGCCATCTCTTCGCCGGTATTCCCTGCGGCATCGCCGTAGCAATGAACGGCCGCACGCATCTTGCCTCCGAGAAGTTCGTACAGCGGCATGTTGGCGCGCTTGGCTTTGATATCCCACAACGCAATGTCGATTCCCGCTACGGCGTAATTTTCCGCAGGTCCGCCGCGCCAAAGTCCGCTTGCGTTCATCGATTGGTACAGATCGGACACCATGTCCGGATCCTTGCCGACCACGAAGGGCTTCAGATACTTCTCGATGAACATGGCAACGGCTGCTGGTCGAAAGACGAAGGAGGCGCAGCCCAACCCATATAGTCCCGGTTCGCTGGTCTCGACTTTGGCGATTACCAATCGCTGCATGGTGGAGATCGTGCCGTCGCGGTAGGGCGGATTCGTACAGATGACCTTTACGTCCGTGATCTTCAGCGATGGCAGCCCAAGCGGCCGAGGGGCCGGCTGCGCAAACGCCAATGCGGGAGCGGCGAAGAGTTCACGACGTTTCACGATCGGTTCACCGGCATCAGTTCTCTACGATCCCTCCTTCGCGCCTCCGCTTCGGGCCGAAGTTCCCCGGCTCACTCGGCAGCGGATACTTCGCTGCGAGCTTCTCATTGATGTCAATCCCCAATCCCGGCGAGTTGTTCGCATACATCATGCCTTTGCGAATCTGCGGGCAGCCAGGGAAGACCTCTTCGACAGCGTCGCCGAACACAATGCGCTCCTGAACACCGAAGTTCGGGACGGCAAGATCGAGATGAAGATTCGCCGCGTGTCCAATCGGAGACGTGTCGCGCGGTGCATGCCAGGCCGTACGGACGCCGTGCCACTCACACAGCACGGCCAGTCGCCGCGCGGCCGTAATGCCACCGATGTAGGACTGGTGAACACGGATAAAGTCGATCAGCCGATCTTTGATGAGCCCCACGAACTCATGCCTGTTGACGAACTTCTCTCCGAGCGCAATGGGCACGGTAGTCGCCTGTCGCAGGCGAGGCATGAAGCCGATCTCTTCGGGATAAAACGGATCCTCAATGAAGTAGGGCCTGTACGGTTCGATGCGCTTGATCATGTCGATGCATTCGGCCGGATGCAACTCGCCGTGGATGTCGTGCAGCAGCTCTACGCCATCGCCGCAGACCTTGCGAACATCGGCAAACAACTTCGGGGTGCCCTGAACGTAGCGCGCGCCGTCCTGCATGAGCTCCGTCGGCAGTCCACGCGTCGCATCCGTTAACGTGCGCTCGTTAGCAGGAACGGTGGTATCGGTGAGTTCGATCCGGATGTGCCGGAAGCCCTCTTCGGAGAGGCGCTGTACGTTCTCGGCGCATTCCTTGCCGTCCCGCCCTCCTGTATGCGCATAGCATTGCGCGGCAGAGCGCATCTTGCCACCGAGCAACTGATACAGAGGCATGCCGGCGCGCTTGCTCTTGATGTCCCACAGCGCCATGTCGATTCCACTGATCGCGTTGTGCAGCACCGGACCGCTGCGCCACAGCGAGCTGGCGTTCATGCCTGCCCAAAGATCCTCCACCATCTCGGGGTTTTTGCCGACAACGAATGGCTTCATGTACTGCTCAATTGCCACCGCGACTGCTTCGGGTCGAAAGGTGTAGGTGGCGCAGCCGACCCCGTACAGGCCTGGCTCGGACGTCTCCACCTTCGTGACAACGAGGCGCGTGTATGCCTTCAAGTCGAAGCCAGGAAACGGAGGGCACGTTGTGATCACCTTGACGTTCGTGATCCGGATTGGAGCGAGCCCTCGGGTGCGCTGCGCGTGTACGTTTGGTATGCCGGCGAGGGTCGACGCGAGCGCTGTTCGAAGTGTGTCCCGGCGTGTCACGGCAGCCAGCTTCTCAATTTTGCGCGCACTTTTGAAGAGCGCGGCCCAGACGGTCCAGAGTTTCATCCGCGTCCTGTTCGGTGTGCGCGGTGGAGACGTACAACCGGCCATCCGGAACGATGATCACGCCCTCGCAGAGCGCCTCGCGCAGGAAGCGATTCAGCAACTCGCGATCATCGCTGAACGTATCGCGGTAGTCGATCAGTTGATCTTGCTTTGTGAAATGCAGCGCAAAAGCGGTACCGAAACCCGTGGTCTTCAGCGACAGTCCTGCCGACTGCGCGAGACGCGGAAGTTCGGACTTGATTCGATCGCCGATGCGATTCGCTTTACAAAGCGCTTCGCCTCCATCACGTGACAGTTCGGAGAGGCAGAAATCGGCCGCCGCGAGCGAAAGGGGGTTACCGTTGAAGGTCCCGCCGAACACAACGCGCGAAGTATACATCTGCTCCATAATGTCGGCTTGTCCCCCGACTACGCTGAGCGGCACGCCACCGGCGACGGCTTTGCCGAAGGTCGCAAGATCGGGCGTGACGTTGAACTGGGCCTGTGCTCCGCCTGGACTCATTCGGAATCCGGTGATCACTTCATCGAAGACGAGCAGACAGCCGTGCTGCGTGGCCAGTTCTCGAACTGCCTCCAGGTATCCGGGCGAGGGCATCAGGCACCCGCTGTTGCAGAGCACCGCTTCCATCATGATGGCCGCGATCTGCCCGCGATGCGTCTCAAGGATCTGCTTGAGAATTTCCAGCCGATTCCAAGGCGCCACAATTGTGTTCTCCTCGGAATTCGGGACCTGCCCCAGCGAGCCGCGTACCGTGCGCGGCTGCTCGAGCGGTCCGACATCCCCGGGCTGCGGCTTGTAACTGAGCAGAGCCGAGTCCATCCAGCCGTGATAGTGACCCTCGAACTTCAAGATCAAAGGTCGATCGGTATAGGCGCGAGCCAGCCGGTGGACAAGCTGAACGGCTTCGCTTCCGCTCGATGTGAAAGCGACACGCTCCGCGCACGGCACCATGGCTTGGATCTTTTCCGCTACGACGAACTCCAGGTCGTGCTGTGCGCCGTAGCTGAGCGGCTTTTCGACTTGACGGCGTAAGCGCTCCACCATGCCGGGATGGCTGTAGCCGAGAATCATCGGCCCCCAGGCAAGCTGATAGTCGATGTATTCGTTTCCGTCTACGTCGGTCAAACGAGAGCCGCGGCCGTCCTCAAAGAATAGAGGAACGGGAGCCTTCGCACGGAACGGGCTGCTCACGCCTCCTGCAAGCGAGCGGCGCGAGCGCTCCAGCATTTCAACCGACTTATCCCAGTTGTTGATCAAAGGGTTTCCTCCTTGCGTTGCGGAGCAGCCGTGGTTCCGCGTACTACCAGTTCGGTAGGAATGGCGATACGTTGTTCCGTTGGTTCGCCGGCGATGTTTGCGAGCAAAGTCCGCGCTGCGACGCGCCCGACCTCCTCGGGAAACGATCGGATGGTCGTGAGTGCCGGTCCCATCTCGGCCCCTAGGTCGTCATAGCCAACAATGCTTACCGATTCCGGGACGGCGATTTTGGCCAGCTTCAAAGCCTCCATGACGCCGACAGCAACCAAGTCATTCGTTACGACAAGAGCTGTGGGAATCTTACCGGACTGAATGATTGCCTGCATTGCCTGGAAGCCGGCAAGTATGCCCGGCGGCACGTCAGGCAAATGCAAAAAATGAACGAACTGCGGACGATACGCCAGGTCGAGCGCCTCGAGCGTTTGCCAATAGGCCCGGTATTTCTCGGAGTTCGGAAAACCGATAAACCCTATCTGTCTATGGCCAAGGCCCGCCAGGTGCTCCAGCGCTTGTCGCGTACCCGAGCCGTAGTCCGCACCGACGGCCGTGGCATTTTCCCCTTGGACGATCAGGTCGGTTAGAACCACAGGGATCTCGCGACTCAATAGGAGATCCAGCGTCTTTTTTCGAAGGCCGCCGGCGATCAGGTATCCAGTGATGCCAATGGCTTTGTTTCGTTCCCAGTTCTGCTCGAAATGCTCGTCTTCTCCCACGGAGTGAAACACGAGGGAGTGTCCGAGCTGACGGCAGGCTTGCTCGGCGCCTAACAGGATCCGGCTATAGCCAGGCTGAACGAAATGGAAAATGTTCTCGCCGATCAGAAAGCCAACGCTTGCGCGAGACGGTATCTGGGCGGTGTCTGTGGATTGCGCGCCGAATGCAACGAAGGTGCCCTTGCCGATGACTCTCATCAGCACGCCGTCCTTCACCAAGCCCTCTAAGGACTCGCGAATCGATGTTCGCGAGACGCCGAACCGATCAGCCAAAGCGCGCTCGGAAGGCAGCTTGCCTGATGCGCCATAGACACCATCCTCGATCTCCTGACGGATCACCGTTCTGAGCTGAAGGGGCAGTGCTTGCGCCGCGCGGGACTGGAGAATCACCATAGCATTCGTGGTATGGAGTGGTCTACTCATTTGAATGGAGAACAGCCCTTCTCGTCAAGAAGAAACTTCCACGGATCAATGCACAAATTATTCTGCTGTCCAACGATTTTTCTTGACAAGCAGACCGGTCTGCCGTAGCATACGACCACTGCATACCACTGGGTCACGGAGGCTTCTATGTTCCGACTGCACACGAGCATTCCGCTCTGCACGGCT
>DASQVJ010000209.1:0-13873 GCA_035640835.1 Bryobacteraceae bacterium | reverse complement strand
GACTTCCGGCATGATCAGGTGGCGGTTGTAGCGTAGGAGTTCGTCTTGCGATAGCGCGAGGTCGACTGGTGCTTCAACCGGCATAATGCCCTCCCGCGATGCTCGGCACGATGGAGACCACGTCGCTGTCCTGCAGAGGCGTGGCGTCTTTGCTCAAGTAGCGGATGTCCTCGTCGTTGACGTAAACATTCACAAAGCTTCGGAGCTTACCCTCGTCGCTATACAGATGCTTTCGGAGGTCGCCGTATTGGGTCGTGAGGGCAATGAGCGCCTCGCCCACAGTGGAGCCTGTTACGTGAACAGAGTCCTGCTTTTCGGCGTACTGACGGAGAGGGGTTGGGATGAGGATCTTCGCCATAGGGATCCCTACCATTCTAATGGGATTGGACGTGTTTCGGGTATTCCGGCGACACTCCAGCTACAGACGGCAGCCAGTTCCCATTCAACTTATCAAAAAACGTAGCTCCACTCCATTGTAGTTCCCAATAACCATATACGGATCGGTTAATAAGCTCTATAACTGACCTGAAATCAATATTGTTCGATTTGGTTACAGACTTGCTAATGCTCGTTGCACTGTTTGGGGAAAAGTCTGACCTTACACAAGGAGAACCTATGTTTGAACAAGGGGGCTCCGGGGTGGGAGAAGTGTATCCCCGGACAGCGCATTCCGCTGCGCCTTTCAGCCGCTTTCTGTGGGCGTGTCTGATTAGTGCGCTCTTAGCCTTCACCTGCCTCGCGCAGGAACGCTTTACTGATCTGACAGGTACCGTCAGGGACGCGACCGGAGCAGCCATTCCGAACGCGAAAGTTGCGATTACAAACAAGTCAACGCAACGCGTCACGAACGTGACGTCCGATGCGAACGGCGCATTCGTTGCGCGCCAATTGGAACCAGGGCTTTATCGAGTTGAGTTCGAAGCTCAGGGCTTCCAGAAGTATGTTGTGGCCGATCTGCAAATTCAGCTCGGGCGAGAGTTTTCGCTGAACCCGACGCTTCAAATCGGGCAAGCACAGACGACCGTGCAGGTAACAGAGGACGCACCTCTGATCGACACCACCGGCGTCACGATTGCAAACAATCTTTCTTCGGCGGAGTTCGAACGGCTCCCGAAGGCTCGAAGCTTCCAGTCCTTGCTATTGACATCGCCATCGGTAAACACCGGACAGATTGAAGGCGGTTACCAGATCAACGGTGCAAGCGGCGCAGAGAACCAGTTCTTCATTGACGGAATCTCGACCAACAGCCTGATTGACGGACGTTCGAGGCAGAATGCCGCTTACGAGTTCCTGCAGGAAGTGCAGGTGAAGACCGGCGGCATCGAAGCCGAGTACGGCGGAGCGCTGGGTGGTGTGGTGAGTGCCGTGACCAAATCGGGTGGCAACTCGTTCCACGGAGAAGCTCACTACTACTTCACCGGCAACTCGATCAGCGCGGGTCCCGTGAAGCGCTTGCTCCTGCTCAACCCTTATTCGAACCTGGGCACCAACCCGCAGTACGTGCAGGACTACAAGCCGGGCGATTCCACGCATGAACCTGGAGCGTCGCTTGGAGGCTATTTCATCAAGGACCGTCTCTGGTTCTACTCGTCGTATTCGCCTCAGTTCCGGTATCGCGATCAGAAGTATCTGTTCAGCAATGGTCTGGAGCCGGATACGCTCAAGCAGTATCAGAGCAACCAACAGTTGTTCAACAAGCTTTCTTTCGATCCGGTCCCCGGACGGGTGCGCACCAACTTTTCCTGGCTGTGGACGCCGACTCGGACGGAAGGCCAACTGCTGGCCTACAACGGATACGGCAACTCGCACACGAGCACACGCGACTCGATTCAGAATCAGAAAACTCAGGGCTGGACCCAGCCACAGAGCAACTACAACGGCCAGGTTGACTGGACGATCGACAGCACCTCGTTGCTGACGGTTCGTGGCGGCCGGTTCTATGACAACTTCCGCACCTGGGGAATCCCGCCGGTCAGCAGCGTCACGTATCAGACTCCTGCGACGCCGGATCTTGGTGTGCCCGCAGATTTGGTTGGTCCGTCGGGCCGGTTCAATACGCAGAGGCTGCAAAACACATTCTTCGACACCACAACACGCACCTACTACCAGGTGGACTTCAGCAAGTTCGTGAGCGACTTCTTCGGACGTCACGACATCAAGATCGGCGGTGGCACGCAGAAGACGGTGAACAAGGTCGACGTTTCGTATCCAGGCGGCGGATACGTGTATGTGTTCTGGAATGCAGCCCTGCAACGCAACGATGGCACGACAGATCGCGGCCAGTATGGCTACTACGAAGTGCATAACATCGGAACCCGCGGTTCAACGGGCGGCACCATCAACAACCTGTACATCCAGGATCGCTGGAGGATTCACCCGCGAGTGACCCTGAGCTTGGGTCTGCGTACCGAGAACGAGAAGGTTCCTTCGTTCAACCGCGCGATTCGCGACAACGCCTTCCAGTTTGATTTCAGCCAGAAGCTATCGCCTCGTCTCGGCATTAGCTGGGATGTGTTCGGCGATGGCCGCTTGAAAGCTTATGGAAGCTTCGGCCGCTACTACGACTGGGTGAAGTATGAGACCTCGCGTGGCACCTTCGGCGGCGACTTCTGGACGGTTCGCTATCGTTCGCTCGACACGACCGATGTGTTCTCGTTGAGCGGCACGAACACTCCCGGACGCAACCTGTGGAACCAGGGCGAGTACGAGGATCGCCGTTTGCCGAGCTTCGATGCGGTGGCTAAGAATCTGAAGCCGATGTCGACGGATCTGTACAACGCCGGTATCGAGTATCAACTGACGAACAACACCGTCTTCCGTGCAAACTACGTGCATAACAACCTGGTGCGTACGATCGAGGATCTCGGCGTGCTCGATGCGGGTGGTAATGAAACCTACGTGTTCGCCAATCCAGGCGAGGGCAGCGGCTTGTTTGCGACCAGCACGGCAACAGAGCCGTTCAAGCCTCCGAAGCCGAAGCGTGTTTACGACGCGATGGAACTGGTGGTCAGCCGCCGCTTCTCGAACCGGTTCTTCGGCCAGGTGAGCTATGTGTTGAGCAGGCTGTACGGAAACTACGCGGGTCTCGGCAACTCGGATGAGATCAGCACTCCGACGACCGGGGTCAGCTCGGCGACAACGCAGCAGTCGGGCGGCAGCATTGCGCGGCCTGGGTCGACCGGTAGCCGTGCGTGGGACATCGATCAGTACCTGTTCGATTCGAAGGGCAAGTTCGTAGAGGGCCGTCTCGCGACGGATCGTCCGCACGTGGTGAAGATCTTCGGGTCTTACTCGCAGCCTTGGGGACGCTTCGGCACGACCGACATTGGTGGCTTCTTCTATGGTGGAAGCGGTACGCCCATGAGCACGGTAGTCAACCAGGTCCAGCGCATCCCGCTGTTCGTGAATGGCCGCGGCGATATGGGCCGTACGCCGTTCCTGACGCAGACGGACCTGGTGGTTGGGCATGAGTTCCGGATTACGGAAGGACAGCGATTGCGCTTTGAGTTCAACGCGCAGAACGTGTTCAACCAGAAAACGGCTCGTCATATCTTCAACCAGTTGAATCGTGGCGCGGGCTCCGGCTATCGCGCGGCTGCGATCAACCTGTCGAATGTGAACCTGTTCAACGGGTATGACTATCAGACGTTGCTGCGGAATATCGCGGCGACTGGTGTCGATCCTTATGATCCTCGGTATGGCAAGAGTGACTTGTTTAATCCGGGATTCGCTGGGCGGTTCATGGTCAAGTACATCTTCTAGGGCGGGGAGAGCTCTAGCGAGGGGACCCCTGCGGGGGTCCCTTTTTTTTTGGTGAGGTGAGGCTGCGCGGGTATCGTTTGTTTTATCGGGTTCCTCTTTAGTCTCTCGCCAAGCCGCAAAGACGCAAAGATCCGGAACTGCCTCTTATGCGACGATCGTCCACGATCACGAAGAACACCTCTCGTCCAGAAGTGCTCCTCATAGGCGAATGATCGAGAGCAGGTACTCCTGCGCTAAACGGAGCCTGCCGTCATTCGCCTGGTTCGCGTCCCTCCAGATCTCCACAATGCGTTCCCGCAATTCCGCAAAACGATCACCGAGCATTGCCCGCGCCGTGACCATCGGACCGAAACGTTCCATGAAGAAGTCCGCCCAGGCGTCGACTGAATCCCACTCGATCGTGTTCACATGACGCTCGAACTCAAAGGCGGTTGCAACGCCGGCGAAGAGCTGTCGCACATGTTCGTCCCGGCCCCAGAGAATCGGCGGAGACGCATAATCGGGCGGCGGAGGCATATACGATGCGCTCACTTTAAAGATCTGGCCGGCCGCGCTCTCAGCCGCCCAGGTGGCGGTCACTATCGCGCCTCCCCGGCGGCAGACGCGCGCCATCTCGTCGGCAGTGCGCTGGTGGCGGGGCGCGAACATATGCCCGAACGTCGAGAGGACGCGGTCGAAACTGCCGTCCTCGAACGGCAGAGCCTCGGCATCGCCCTCACGCCAGTCAATCTGAAGCCCTTCGGCCTCAGCTTTGGCCTGTCCGGCATGAAGCAGCTTGGGCACGAGGTCAAGCCCCGTAACACGGGCTCCGGAGCGGGCCGCTGCACGGGCAGCATTCCCGGTACCGCACGCGACATCGAGCACCTTCATCCCTGGCTCGATTCCGGCGCGCGCAACGACGAGTTCTGCCACGTCAGCGATGTACGGTGCGATCGCGCTGTACTCACCTGCGTCCCAAACGGCGCGTTGCCTCGTCTTGAATTCGTCACGTTGAACACTCATGGGATAGCTCCTGTTTTCTGTCTCTGCCATCCTGCCGTCAGCGCCGCAGACTGATGCGGCGCACTCAGCCTGCAAATATGATCCCGCATGATGCTGATCTGACTTGCGGACCGATTCCGCTTTACTCAGTGGCGGACATTCCGTAAGCCGACTTCCGGCGTGTTTCACGAAGAAGTTAATCGATTTTAGCGAAGCGTGCTCCAGGAGTACGATTCGCGTGAAGTCAATGCCGGCCCAGGCTTGATGGCTATGCTTCCGCTCAAAAAACGCATATGAGCTTACAACGTAGATTATTCAATCTTGCTTTTGTCGTTACAGGAGCAGTTGTTCTTACGGGGTCAATCGCGCAAGCCAGTCTCATTGGGTATTACACGTTTGAGGGCAGCGCTGCCGACGTAAGTGGCAATGGAAAGAACGGAACGTTCGGCCCTACAGCACCGACTCTCACGCCGAACGGATTCTCGGGTTCAGCGTATCAGTTTGGGGCTGATGCCAGTACTTACATCACTGTCCCGATCAATATCAACCCAGGAGCACTCCCACAGGTAACGTTCGGAGCCTGGGTGAATGCCGCTACCGCGAATAATGTTATTCGCGGAATTATCTCTCACGATACGGGTAACTTCGACCGAACGCTTGATATGGACACTCGGGGCCCGGCCGCAGGGCCTGAATGGTGCGCGTTTGCGGGCCCAGTCAGCCTGGCAATCTGTAATGGCGCGGTCTCGGCGAACGAATGGGTGTTTCTCGCGGTACGCTACGACGCCAACACGGGAGCCATCGCGCTGACGCGAAACGGCAGCCACACTTTGTCTAATGGCTTTCCGGAGAATAACGGCACCACCGTCACCTACATTGGCCGAAATCCCGGTTTCGACTCCCCTTTCGACGGCCGCATCGACAACGTGTTCTTCTATGACGAGTTTCTGAGCGATGCGCAGGTGGAGAGCATATATCGTAACGGGGTCAGCAATGTGCCGGAACCGTCTTCGTTCGTGTTGATGGCAGCGGCACTCGGTTGTGGACTGGTCTCGCGAGTGCGGCGTCGGGGCTGAGGCTGTTGGGTGGGCCCCTTGGGGGCCCTCTTTGCTGGCGGTTGGCGTTCGAACATTGGGGTCGGACTAAAAAGAAATCTAGTCCGAGAAGCCGACGAACTGAACCTCCTCCTCGAGCTCGAGCCCGAAGCGATCGACCACTCGACGCTTTAGGTCATCGATGATCGCCCGGACGTCGGCCGCATTTCCCACGCCCGTGTTGTAGATCAGGTTCGCGTGATAGGTCGCGACTTCGATTTCGCCTCGACGCATGCCTTTCGCGTCCACCTGCTCCAGGAACCATGCGGAGGCAACTTTGCCTTCCCTGACAACCTTGCTCGGAATGATCTCCTGCACGGCTGCAGGCAGCTCATTCAGGATCAAATTCTTGAAGATGCTTCCGGCACACTTCATGGTTGGCGGGTACTTCGCGTTGCGAATTTCCAGGATGCCGGCTGCTTCCTTGGCAAGAGTTTCGCGATCACCCGCCGGCAGTTGCAGCGTCGAAGACAACACCAGCCAGCCCTTGTGATCTTTGAAGGTGCTCTCGCGATAACGAAAGTGGCAGGCAAAGTTGTCGAGTGTGCCGACCATCGTCCCATCGAAGTAGCGTACCTCGCGCACAAATTCGCTGATGGAGTGTCCATAGGCGCCCGCGTTCCCATAAATGGCCGCGCCGACCCATCCGGGGATGCCGGTCATCGTGTGCAAGCCTTCGAGCCCCGCGTCAATCGATGCGTTCACCAGATCCTGCAGGACAGCTCCGGCTTCCACACGAATCTCGTCGCCTGTAATGGAGATCTTGCTGGGACGATAGCGCAGGATTGCGCCCCGATAAGGCGCGTCCGCAACCACCAGGTTCGAACCTCCGCCGATCACCTCGTATGGCGTTCCCGCCGCACGTACTTCTTTCAGCGCGAACAGGAACGCATCTTCGCTAAGGGCATCGATCAAAAGGTCTGCCGGCCCACCGAGCCCAAATCGTGTGTGATCGCGAAGAGGAGCATCCGGCTCGAGGCGCAACTCCTCATGGGACCGCAGCTGGGCCACAAGTTCAGCAATCTCTGGCATCTAACTGTGATTTTTGCAGACGCATGGTCAGAAGCTATAACGGATCGCTACAAGTCCGTTCGAATTGCGTCGATACTGGCCGAGGAAGTCGTCCGCTTTGCCGCGAATCAAATTGCCGCCCACAGTGACTCGCCAGTTCTGACCCAATGCCTGCGAGTACTCGAATCGTACGATTGCTCCTGCTCCGGTCTCGCGAATGGCGGTTTCGATCGCGACACTGCGATTCACGTCGATGGTGTAAGAAGCCCGCCCCAAAAACGCTTTTGCGATGCCTCGATCCGGCGCGAAGTTCAGATCTGTTCGCCGCTCTGTGACAACTTCACCCGCATAGCCGCCCACCAGCGACCATTCCCCGAACTGCCTCTCGAGTTGAATCACATACAGCAGGAAATTGTCGGCCCGACTGTCGGTCGATGTGTAGTAGCCGGACTCGGCCTTGATGGTGAACCACTTCAGCGGCACTGCCGCATCGCCACCATAGAAGCGAAGCTGAGGATACACACGATGGATCCCAACGGACGGCGGATTCAAAATCGGCGCACCATCGATCGTAGGGAGATGATTGTTGCCGTCGTAGAACGACACCGACGCCTCGTAACCTCGACCGATGTGGTTCACGCGAGCACCGAACTGAGTGCCCCCGGGCACCTGCAAACCGAGATCCGTGATCGGAACACCTCTCGACTGTTCGGGAACCACCGTCCAGCGCTGATTGAGGAGCGGCGTGCGGCTTGGTGTGAATCGCAGCTGCCACACCAGATCCACCGAGGTCTTGCCGTTGTCCCAGGACCCTCGCACGGCCGGGACCGCGAGGAACTCGTTGTCGAACACGTTCAGGAAATCTCGTGGAGCAAAGCGATCAGTCGGGTTCAGGATGTCAGCCTTACCCCAGCGAATGAACTGCTTGCCGGCTTCCACCGTGAAGTTTCCTCGCGTGTAGGAAATGCTTGCACGCCTGATGGACAGGGCAGGCCTTTGCAGACCGCGATCCGAGAAGTTCACCTCCCATTCGCGGGAGACCTGGCGATGGGTGTCCGTGCGTGCATCGAATCCCACATTGATGCGCAGGTTCTGGAAGTAGCGCTTCGTGGCCTCCCAACGGAACAGCGCCTCGCCGACGTACTGGCCGCTGTCGTTCGGCGCAGTCTGAGGATAGAAGGTGTGCCGGGTTTCGAGAAAACCTCGCTGCGTGAAATCCTGTGCTGCTGCCATGGCTGCAAACAGCCACGCGCCGGCGAGCAGCTTAGTCGCGGCGCAGAGCTTGCAGCGTGAAATCTTCATCCTTCATTGCGACGTTGTACTGGAGTTTGTCAAACAGCAAGATCGTACGGCTATTCCGCATCGCGTCGAACACCTCGTGACGCTTGGGAGTCCAGATCCCCTGCACCTGCGCGAGGTCCGAGTAGAGTATCTGCCTCGCCAGTTTAGCCCCTTTGTAATTATCGATCCTAGCCACCGCGTAGTTGTCTTTGCGAATCCACAGCTCCGATCGGGTGTACTGCGAGGTCTTCTTCGGTTTTGACTCGAGCTTCCACATCGCAACGCCGTCGACCGTCTCTTCGCCGAGCAGCTTGTAGTCGTATTGATTCACGTCGCGTTCTTCGAGATCTTCAAAGCTGAAATCGGTACCGAAGAAACGTGACGATCGATCCTGCAAAGCAATACGACGCTCGCGACCAAGCGCAGGCGTCCACATCCACTGGTCGCTCGCACGATCGGGATGATTCATTACAAGCAACCCGACACCCTTGACTTCCGCTGGAGCCTGGAATCGAAGGACAACCTTGCTTGCGCCGCTCGAGCCGATTCGATCGTACGCCCAGCGCTTCTCGGCGACCTTGCTTTTGCCATCCATCACGCGAAGGGTGCCTTCGTAGTGTTGCGAGTTGGCCTTCGCGCGCCTCTGCGCCTCTTCAGCGATTTCGCGCGCCGACTGCGCCATCGCAGGTAATGTCAGAAGCAGCAACAACCATCGAAATTTACTCATATTCCAGGGCCTCCACCAACGATCCGCGCACGGCCGATTCCGCCGGACCAATCGCGGAAATCAGTGCAGCGCAGATGATCGTTGGCAGGAGCAGAAGAGCAATGGTGACAGGATATTCGTAGTTCAACTGAATGCCCGCAAGATCGCGCTTGGAGATTTCGAGACTGTAGTAGAGCTGGATGCCACCCAGTGCCAGGCCGAGCGCAAGTCCGACTAGCCCGATACATAGCGCTTCGAGCCAGATCGTGCGGCGAATCTGGTTCTTCAAACCACCTACGGCCTGAAGGATGCCCAGTTCGCGCCGCCGATCTGTTATGGACACCGTCAATGTATTGACGATTCCCAGAATCGCCACGAGTACAGCCACCGCGATTTGAACGTAGGTCAGGCCGAACCACTGATCCGTCAGCTTCAAGATGTAGTCGCGCAGTTCATCGTTGGTCAACACGAAAAGCTGGCTCTCTTTTCCATAACGAGCGAGAATCGCTGCCTTGGCTTGCGGCACGCTTGTGCCTTTCTTCAAGTACACGCGGTACACGTTGACCGTGTCGTCCTTCCAGTAGCGCATGTACACGGCCCGGTCGAGCAGGATGCTCCCAAGCTGGTCCGAGTAATCATCGACCACGCCAACGATCGGGAGCTTCAGCATGCCGCCAGGCGTCGGGATCTCGAGCACCTGACCCAACCGGTAGCCACGCAGCTGCGTGAGATTTTGCGATGCGATGATTCCTTTGCCCTCGGCAGTGATCCGATACATGCTGTCATCACCTTCCACTGGAGGAAGCTTGACATGCCTCTGCAGACTCGCAATACCGGCAGCGACCACCATTACGGGCTTGCCCTCGATGGGGACGCGTGCGGTTCTCACGAAATGCACATCGTCGACGAACGGCATCTCGCGCAAACCCTCACCGATGCTCGGGGGAAATCGATAGCTTCGGCGAGTGAGACTTTCGCTGGTGGTGATGAACAGATCCGGATTGAGGGCCACTGACATCCACTTGCGAATGTTGGTGTAGCTCGACTTGGCCACACCACCAAGAGCAATCACCAGCCCGAGCGACAGCATCAAAGCGGCCACTGTGCCCGACGTCCTGCGTGGCGATTGAATCAAACTATCAGCCGCGAGCGTTCCTTCCACTGGCCGGATCCGTCGCATGAGCGGCCGGAGTCCTCGCGAAAGCCAAACAGCAAAGGTCGGAGCCATCAGAAGCGCCGCCAGGACGCTCAGCATATAACCTGCGTAGAAGAAGATCGAATGGTCGCCAAGCAGCAGGCACAATGCCGACGCCACGGCGAGAGCCAGCGCCGCATACCGCCGCGCCCGATTCTCGCCCTCGGTGATCATTTGGGCCCGGCCCTTCTGCAGTGCTTGTATCGGATTTACTTGCGATGCAGCCCTCGCCGGCAGGATGCCTGCCACGAGACTCGTCACCACGCCGATCGCCAGCGCGCCTCCAAGCAGCCAGGGATTGGTGGAGATCTCCTCGGCCCGCTGCGCAACTCCATAGATCTCGCCCAGAATGCCCCCGATGTACCCGGCAACGCCTTTGGCAATCAGGATCCCCATGAAAACGCCCACCAGCGAACCTGCCAGTCCGATGACCGCGCTTTCCAACAGAAACAATCCTTGTATCTGCTGCCGGGTTGCGCCGAGTGCTCGCAACACGCCGATCTCCGAACGTCTTTGGGCCACTGCGATCGAAAAGGTGTTGTAGATAATGAAGAGTCCGATGAACAGCGCGAACAGGCTGGTGATGTTTGCGCTCGTTGCGTAGACCCTCGACAGCGCCTCAAACTGCTGGCCGCGAGCTTCCGGCGGCTCCACCTGATATCCGGGTCCGAGCAGCGCTGCGAGCCGAGGCTTCACGTCCTCCGGCCGTATGCCTTCCTGAACCGCCAGGTCGATACGATCAATGATGCGACCGCGCCCGAACATCTTCTGGGCCGCGTAGACATCCATGATCGCGAGATTGCCGCCGAACGAACTCGCCAGACCGCTGCCCTTCATGATGCCGCGCACTACGAACTGCTTCGGGCCTTCCATCGTTTGCAAGGGGATCCTGCTGCCGCTTTCCAGCTTGTTCTGCTGCGCGAAGGTCGTGGTAATGATCAACGAATCCGGCTGCGCCAAAAACACGAGAGGATCATCGATGATCGACTCCTCACCGCTCTCGAGATCGTAGTCGCGCAGGCTTCGATCCCCGGTCATGTCGACTCCGAGGATCAGCAAACTGCCCTGACCCTCATACGGCGACGGCACCACCGCTTCAATGACCGGAACGGCAACGCGCACCTCCGGCACAGCCTGCACTTTCTCGAGCACCTCTTCCGGGAAACCCGATTCGCCGGCCGTCACCTGAAGCTGCGTGTTGCCGGCGATCTGCCCGACGGTCTTGTTGAACGCGAACAGCACGCTCTGGTTCGCGGTGTGCATGCCGACGAAGACGGCGACGCCCAGGACGATGCCCGCCATGGTGAGCAGCGTGCGCAGCGCATGCTTCCGTACATAAGGCCAGCTCAACAGGCGCAGCAGCATCATCGCCGGATGTCCTCGAGCACTTGTCCGTCGCGCAAGCTGATCGTGCGTGGACAACTCTCGGCGACCCCGCGGTCGTGGGTCACGATCAGAATGGTTGCCTCCAGCTGCTGGTGCAGGTCCCGTATGAGTCCGAGAATCTCCGTGCCCGTGTGACTGTCGAGGTTGCCCGTGGGCTCGTCGGCCAGCAGGATTGGCGGATACACCGACAACGCTCGCGCAATGGCGACGCGCTGGCGCTCACCACCGGAGAGTTCCTCCGGCAGATGGTCCAGGCGCTTCCCCAACTTCACCAGATTCAGCAGTTCCTTCGCCCGATCCTCAATTTTTTTCTTCGGCCACCCTCGCAGGTGCAGAGGAATCGACACATTCTCGAGGCAGCTTAAAGTCGGCAGCAGGTTGAAGAACTGGAAAATGAACCCGATCTTGTCGCGCCGCACGCGAGTTAACTGATCGTCGTTCAAGCCGCTCAGCTTCATGCCGTCGAGCACGATCTCGCCGCTCGTCGGAGTATCCAAGCCGCCAATCAGGTTCAGCAGCGTCGACTTGCCGGACCCCGAAGGCCCGACCAGCGAAACCATCTCGCCCTTTTGCATCTGGAGAGAAACATTTTCGAGTGCCGTCACGCTTCGCTTCCCCTCGAAGCGCTTGGTCACTCCGCAAAGATTGATCATGCCGGTTGAGGAAATACCAAGAGAATATAAGACGTCCAATCGTCCCTTTGTGATTCGTTGCTTTTGGCTGTCATGCGAAAATCGTGGTCGTGCTGAACACTCTTGGGCTTATTCTCGCGGCAGAGCGCCCATGGGTGGACCGTGCCTGGCTCCTGCTCATTTTCCTCATTGGTCTTGGCTTAAGTCTTCTCGTGCGAGCCATTGCCATCCGGCTGTTGAAACGCAACGTGCGCGAGGGAGACGTAACGTTTACCTCCATGCTGCTGAATGCCATGCGCATTCCGAGCTATCTCTGGTGCATCACGTTCGCACTCGAAGTGACCCTTCGAAACGCAGAGCTGACGCGGGCCCAGCATTACTGGATCAGCCGGGCCATTGGCGCCTTCCTGATTATCAGCATCAGCCTGGTCCTGTCCGATGTAGCTGTGCGGATGATTCAACTCTATGGCGAGCGCAACAAGATGGCCTTCGCCGTGGCCGGACTCTCCAGGACACTCACGCACATTACCATCCTCGGCATCGGCTTCCTCCTGATCCTGAGACTTTTCGATGTCTCGATCACGCCGCTGCTCACCGCACTCGGTGTCGGCGGCTTGGCCGTAGCTCTCGCGCTCCAGGATACGCTAGCGAATTTCTTCGCCGGCGTACACATCCTGGTGGAGAATCCAGTGAACCTCGGCGATTTTGTGCGTCTGCAGAGTGGGGAAGAGGGAATCGTCCAGGACATCGGTTGGCGAACCACACGGATCCGGACATTCACCAACTCGGTGATCGTGATTCCGAACCAGAAAATCACCTCGGGCATCCTGACCAATTTCAATATGCCCGACCCTCGCGTTACCGGCGACATCGCGGTCATGGTTGGATTGAATGCGGACGTCGATGAAGTCGCACGCATCGTCATTGACGCCGCCTCAAATACCGAGGGCGTACTCCCGCAATACTCGCCCGTTCTCTTGTTCGAACCCGGCATCATGCTGACTCATATGCAATTCAAGTTGGTGGTCCATTGCGCCAATGCTCTCGACCGGGGACTCGTGTTGTCGAGACTTCGTGTGGCTGTCTGGAAAGCTCTCCGTGAGAATCAGATTCCGCTTCCCGAGCCGGAACGCGTGGCGGCCTTTCGATCCTGAACATGAGAGTTGGCGTCGATGCAGGAGGCACATTCACCGACTTTGTGGTACTTCGAGACGATGGCTCGCTCGATTCGTTCAAGCTTCGATCCAATCCGCAGGATCCCGCCTCGGTCATCTTAGAGGGGCTGCGTCGAGCGGGCGCGCTAACGGCGACAAAAGCCGAAGTCGTACATGGATCCACGGTGGCCACCAATGCGCTTCTCGAACGCAAGGGTGCGCACACGGCGCTCATCACGACTGCGGGATTCGAGGATGTGATCGAGATTGGCCGCCAGAACCGGCGTCACCTGTATTCGCTGACTCCCCCGCCGGTGCGCTCGCTCGTGCCACCGGAGTTGAGATATGGCATCGAGGAGCGCACCTACTTCGATGGAACGGTCGCATTAAGACCGAAACCGGGCGCGATACGGAGTGTAGTTCGCCGTTTGCGGCTAGATCGCGTCGAGTCGGTGGCCGTCTGCTTCCTCCACTCTTACAAGAATGCGGAAAACGAAAAGGCGGTGGCTCAGGCGCTCGAAACGTTCAACGGCTACATCTGCGCTTCTCACGAAATCGCACCCGAGTTCCGTGAGTATGAACGCACCAGCACCGTGGTGCTCAACGCGTACGTGGGTCCCTTGATGGATCGTTATCTCGAGGCGCTGGAGGCGGGGGGGCGTGGACGTCTG
>DASQVJ010000208.1:0-3543 GCA_035640835.1 Bryobacteraceae bacterium | reverse complement strand
AGACCCTCGACTGCTTGCTGTAGCACCGGCGAATGATAGTGGATCTCGGAAGATTCCCCGACCACCTGATCGATGATGGGATCGAGGGCAATGACACGGCGGATGAAATCGCGCCGGATGGGCTGCGTATCCGGGAGGTTTGGCCCTGCCGTCTGCAATGTCGCGGTGAACTTCGTCACGATTCCAGTGGCAAGGCCGGCGATGAGGGTCGCCAGGCGACGTCGTGCGCCGCCTAGGTCGGTCCCGGCGAGAACGATACCGGCTGAGACGATGCCGACGCCGATCTCGGTGACGCGGGTTATCGCAAGCGTGAAGGCGTCGCCGTTCAAGCCGCCGACCGATCCAAGCTGGCCGCTGGCGATGATTACGGCGGTATACCCGGCCAGGGCTGCCGCATACGCCGCAAAGTTTCGTACTAGGGTCGAGACGAACGCGCACGCTCCGCACCACAATGCCAGGCTGACAAAGAATGGCCCACGATCTTGCGGGAAACCGGCCGTCAGCGCGACGCTCGCCACCGCACCCACGACGGTTCCAATCAAGCGGAACCGGCTCTTGCGCAGCGAAGCCCCGAGCGTCGGCTCACACACGATCGCCGCCGCGGTCCCCGCCCAGGATGGGTCATGGAGTTGCAGCCAGAATGCGACATACAGGGCGAGGCAGACCGAGGCCCACAAACGCAGCCCGAAGAGCAGTGCCGGCCCCGCGCGCTGCAACTCCGCCGTGAGCCGGGCGGTGTCAAACATCGGCTTCGACCGAAGCAGCGCACGTAAATTCAGTCTGGTGATGATCGGGACAGCCGTCCAAAGCGTAATCATCGCTGCTTCTCCCCAGTAACGTGATCACGGGGACCGGATGGCGCGGATCGCCCGCCGAGATCTGCCGTTGGAATCAGTTGTAGCGGGAGGGAAAATCAGGCATCTGATCGCCGCCTGTATCAGCTGAAAGAAGTAAAACGTGCTTAATGCGAAAGCGCAGCCGTAGACCGAGCAAAAGACAACCAGAACAAAATCCCGGAACAGGGTCATGGATATTCTTCCGCCGAGAAGCGTCGTCCAGCGGACGTGATGAGAGAGCGTTGTCGTTGGCCGGGCGGTAAGCCATGAATTGGCAAATGGGGATGCATATATCCCTCCTGGATGGTCTGTTTTGACTTTCGAGTGTCGCTGTTGACTGCCTCTATGTGGGACAGTCATCGGCCGCAAATCCAACATCGATTTGTTGGATTTAATCAGTCAGACCGACCAAATTCCCATGCTGACGCTGACCATGGTGAGGCCGTCGGATCCCAGCGAATGCCATTCATCGTCATCTCCTGAGCAGGTAGGGCCTCGGCCCTTCACTGATTTGCCGAAAGCGCCTGCCCACAAAGCTACGTCGCTCGAACTGGAAAGTCCTTGAGAGCCCTCTGGAACGCCGTGTAAAAATGTATCGACTCACAAGCCGCGAGCTTGCGCGCTGATATCTCCTGGAAAGATGTGGAATTTCTCTGTGACGTCCACTATAGGGAACGCCCTCCGAACCGACGGCTGGGCTTGGTATTCGCGCGCTTTAAGGGTTCCCGCGCCGGGGCGAACTGTCGCTGACGGTCAGCCGATCAAGGTTGACGGCTACGCCTTTGACATGCTGATGGCGCTGATCGAAGCACCCCGCCGCGCGCCGACCGGCGGCCTATCAAAGAGCATCGAGTAGCGCTTTTGCCGCTTGGAGGTCGGCCGTATCGAAGCCCTCGGTGAACCGATCATAGACAGGCGTCAACAAGTCGCGCACCCTTTGGTTACGGCCCTGCTGATGATAAAGCTGCGCGAGACTTGTGGACGCTCGCAATTCCCAAAAGAGGGCACCCTGTTCCTGGGCTACGTTGATCGCGCCGAAGAGGCAGTCTTCCGCTGCCGAAACAGACTGCGCGGTCGCCTCCCGAAGCAGCAATTCTCCCTTTATACGAAGGAGTTCGGCATCGTACCAGTGCTCTGCTCCGCGGTCAGCTCTCGCCAGAGCCTGGTCGATCATGGCGAGGGCTTTGCCAATCTCTCCCACCCCGGCCAGGCCCTGCGCCAAGGTACTGAGGTATTCAGTGAATCGTCCCAGCCACCCGGAATTGGTGCCTGCGTCGAGCGTGTTTGCAACTAGAGCGGTCCCGGCCTCAAACTCACGCCGCTCAATCAGGAGCGCTGCTTCGAGACGGCGGCCTACCATCACATACCGGGCGAAGCTCTGTTTAGTTGCAGTCTCGATTAACCGGTCCAGCGCGTGCTCGGCAGCAACAAGATCCCCTGTATTCAGGGCAATGGGGAAAACAGCCAGCGCGAGCACAAAGCAAATTGTCAATTTGCTGTTCACTGTTTCAGCCTCTGTCACGCTCGCTTGGGCGACACTTCTAGCTTGATCGACGAAACCTTGCAGCCATAGCGAGCGCGCCAGCATCGCTCGCGTCAGTATACGCTGATCATAAAGGAACCAGACTTTATCGCGCTGATGTCGCGGTGCAACGTACGTTCGGAGCACGCGTTCAAAGCAGCGATGGGCCGCGTGGTGATTGCCCAGGTATTGCAGTGAGTAGCCCATAACACGATCGGCAACAGCGACAATCCCGGGATCGCCGGTGCGGGATGCAGCAAGCGAGAAACGCTCCGCAACGGACTGCGCCGTATTGAATTCGCCGGTGTTGAAGTACAAGGTCCACAGCGCCCAAAGCGCACGCACCTGCGCGTCCAAATCATCCAAGCCCACCGCGGTTTCGAGCGCGGCGGTTAAGACGCTCCTCGTCCGTTCGATTGATCCTAATGTAACGGTCAGACAGGTTCCCAACGCGATTTGCAGCTCCATTCGGGTCCGAGCACTCAGGTTCGCATCGGCCCTCCCCAGCGCGTGCTCGGCGCGGTCACGAAGCTCACCCGCTAACGAAAGATGTAGCCAGATTGGCGCGTAGGCAGCCGTAAGGGCAATTCCGATACCGGAGTCCCCGCCCGCCGAAAAGCACCAGTCGATTGCGGCGCGAACGTTGTCGATCTCTCGGGCATATTGGGCCAAATCAGCGGTGACGGATTCTTGCGACGAGGCTGGTGCGGCCTTCACGAACAGGTCTAGAAAGAACTCCGCACATCGCCTGGCAGCCTGGTCGGCGTCACCGCTCTCGCCAAGCTTTTCGAGCGCGTAGGCCCGCGTGGTGTCGAGCAAGCGGTACCGCAGGACGCGGCCGTCAACCTCTGCCACAACGAGCGACTTCCCGGTCAGATTGGCAAGAGCCTCGACGACTGCCGACGGCGGAAGTTCGGGGCTCGCCACAACCGCAGCGGCCGCATCCAGTCTGAAGGCACCGGCGAAGACCGCGATGCGGCGCAGCATCACGCGCTCGGGCTCGGACAACAGCTCGTAGCTCCAGTCGAGAGTGGCCCGCAGCGCCTGGTGCCGAGGCATTGCCGTCCGGTGTCCGCCGGTCAGCAACCGGAAGCGATCATCGAGGCGGGCGGCGAGCGCCTCGATGCCGAACACTGCGGCGCGCGCCGCTGCCAGCTCGATCGCCAGCGGGATGCCGTCGAGCCG
>DASQVJ010000207.1:0-9357 GCA_035640835.1 Bryobacteraceae bacterium | reverse complement strand
CTGGATCGGGGATGAACTGCTGTTCGGTCTTCGAGGGGTCGTATTCTCGCCAGAGCCAGGTGAGCGAGCGCGGTAGCTCAGCGTCGCCATGCGCATTGTCGTGCGTGCCTTCTCCCCAACTCAGCGCGAAATCGTAGCCCTGCATCTTGAGGGAGTTCGCGAGCGCGATGTTCTGCAGCGGCCAACTGCCGTGGGTATTTTCGAGGTCGTTGGAACCGTCCTGAAGCCATACGCGGATGTTGCGCTTGGGTTGCTTGCGGACGCGGAAGGGGTAGATATCGCCACCTTCCTGCTCGCCGGGCTTCCAAGCGATGGAAGTGAAGCTGCCGCGATGCGAGTGCACTCGCGCGAACTGGTCGGGCATGTGCCAGGCGATATTGAACGCGGAAATCCCGCCGGAGGATCCACCCGCTACAGCCCGGCTGTAGGCATCCTTGCGGATCTTCCACTTGGTTTCAACTTCAGGCAGCAGCTCATCGCGAAGAAGGCGAGGGTACTTGTCGTCCACGGGATTATACGTGGCACCGCGCATGTCCTTGTCGCCGAGCTTTCCAGGGGCGATGAACACGTGAATCGTCACCGGCATCAGCTTCTTGTGGATCAGGTTGTCGCTGACGATTTGCAAGCGCATGCGTCCGTCGCGCGTCACAAGTCCCTGCCCGTCGTGCCAGACCATGAGAGCCGCCGGAGTATTACCGTCATATTGGGCCGGCACGTAGACCCAGTAGTCGCTTGTCATGCCGGCGTAGAGCTTGCTGGTGTGGGTGAACTTGCCGTGCAGCGTACCTTTGGGAACTCCGGGCTGCTCGTAGGAGTCAGGCCCGTAGGCGGCGAGATCGGTCCGTCCACCGAACACTTTGCCGTCCACGACATAGTGGAACCAGTGATGGCGGCCTGCTTCGAGCCTGCCGGGTGCGGCCCAGAATGTTGTGTCGCGGACGCGCCGCATGGACGTCGGGCGCTTGCCATCGACGACCAGCTTCGGTTCGGAAGCGGTCTCGATCGCGAAGAGGAAGTCTTCACCGAAACCGGCAACGGCAGTGCCTTTCTTCAAGTCTTCAAGCTTGAACGTACTTTGGATGGCGTTCAGCAGTTCGGGCCGGTCGGGGAATTCCCAGAAGGTCTGCAGGAGCGCTTTGGCGGCCTCATCCTGAGCAAAGGCGAGAGAGGCGGACAGAACAGTCAGGAACAGCAGGGGGCGCATAAGAACCCCTTATCCTATCCGAGGTTTGCGCGACTTCCAAGCGGCGGAGGAGTTGTGATAGGGTTTCAGTTGAACCCTTCAAGGAGGTCCTTCATGGATCGGCGCCGATTCCTTCATAAGACAGCCGCCACGAGCGGCCTTGTTGCGCTAAACGCTTTTCCTTATCACGCGTTTGCAGCAAGCACGAAGAAAGAGGCCAGTGACCGCGTGTCGCTTGGACCAAAGAAAGTCTCCGTCAGCCGCCTCGCATTGGGAACGGGCACCAACGGTGTTGGCGGCAGCTCCAATCAGACGAAGAAGCTGGGCACCACAGGCATCGCCGATTTGTATCAGGCTGCGTTCGACCGCGGAGTAACCTTCTGGGATTCGGCGGATCAATACGGATCGCACCCCCATCTGAAGGAAGCCTTGAAGCGAGTGAAGCGTGACAAGGTGGCGATCCTCAGCAAGACGCATGCGTCGACTGCTGCCGAAATGCGCGCGGACCTGGATCGTTTCCGCAAGGAGCTGGGCACCGATTACATCGATATCCTTCTGCTCCACTGCATGATGGACGGCAAATGGAACGAGAAGAAGCGGGGCGCGATGGATGTGATCAACGAGGCGCAGGCAAAGGGAATCGTGAAGACGAAGGGCGTTTCCTGCCACACGCTGGAGGCTTTGAAGACCTCTGCTGCCGAGCCTTGGGTCGAAGTCGATCTGGCACGCATCAACCCTGCGCAGGTCGCCATGGATGCGGATCCGGCGACGGTGCTCGGTGTGTTGGGCGATATGAAGTCGAAGGGCAAGGGCGTGATCGGCATGAAGATTCTGGGAGCCGGCCGCTTGCGTAGTCGAGCTGACGAATGTTTGCAATTTGCCCTGGCGCAGGACGCCGTGGACTGCTTCACAATCGGCGCGGAAAGCATTGCCGAGATGCAGGATCTGACCACCAAGATACCGGCTGCCAGCGTTCGCGGATAGGATTTGCAACCGAACGAGCTGCCTCGATGGGCGGCTCGACAAAAGAAGGGGAGACACATCAGATGAGAAGGAAACTAATGGTGTGCGCGCTCAGCGCCATCGCTCTTGTTGCTGCCGCGCAAGGCACCAAGGGCTCCAGGAAGGGTCCAGGCATTCTGCAGCCTCAGATGACCGTGGACCAGGGAACCTATGAAAAGCCCATGGCCAAGATCGGTGAAACGCCCTCGCAGCCTTGGAGTGCAACGACCGTAGCTGCTTCGGTGGACGGCAAACCGAATCCGGCGAAGATCACGACTCAGGTTGGCGAGATCGTGGATTTCTCCTGCTACCTGCAGGTCGGCAAGCACGGTGAGAAGCATCGCTCGTGCGGAAGCAAGTGTGCCCAGAATGGTGAGCCGGTCGGTCTGTTGACAAAAGACGGAACGCTCTACATGCTGATGGCCGAAGAGCACGATCCACGCCGCGACGGACAGACTCAGGCCGAGTTTCGCAAGGCTATGGCTGACCACATGGCGCACATTGTTGAAGTGACAGGCACGGAATCGGGCTTCGCGGGCTACAAGGCAATCTACGTCCACGGCTACGTCAAGAAGTAAACCTGATGCGTCGACAGGCGTTTTTACTCGCGAGTGTGGCGTCACTGCTGGTTGCCGTCGCTGGTGCGCCTCCCGCCAAGAAGGCTAAGCCCGATGACATCCGGGTTCCGCTCGGACTGCTGCCGATTCAGTTCCCCAAAGAGAATCCGTACACCGCGGAAAAGGCCGAACTTGGCAAGCTTCTGTACTTCGACAAACGGCTCTCGGCGGACGGGACGGTGGCGTGCGCCAACTGCCATCATCCGAAGTTTGCGTTCACCGATGCGTTGCCCACCAGTATCGGCATCAAGGGTCAGAAGGGCGGACGCAGTGCTCCGACCGTAATCAATCGGGCTTATAGCCTGGCGCAGTTCTGGGACGGTCGTGCCGCCACGCTGGAAGACCAGGCGGTCGGTCCGATGAAGAACCCGATCGAGATGGGCAATACACACGAGGCCATCGTGGCCAAGTTGAAGACCATACCCGGGTATCGGGCGATGTTCAAGAGCGTCTTCGACACTGAGGACTTCACCATCGATCATGTCGGCAAGGCGATCGCGACCTTCGAGCGCACGGTGCTATCGGGCAACTCGCCTTACGACCGCTACAAAGCCGGCGACAAAAAGGCGATGACCGCCGAGCAGATCAAAGGCATGGACGTTTACTTCAACAAAGCGAAGTGCGACCAGTGCCATGAGGGCATCAACTTCACCACGAACGCCTATCACAACCTCGGCGTGGGAATGGACAAGCCTGATCCGGACCTTGGCCGGTTTGTTGTGACCAAAGACCCCCGAGACTGGGGTGCCTTCAAGACCCCGACGCTCCGCGATATCGCGAACACAGGGCCGTACATGCATGACGGCAGTTTGAAGACGCTCGAGGAAGTGGTCGAGTACTACAACAAGGGCGGTCTTCCGAACAAGAATCTTGACCCTGCAATCAAACCTCTGAAGCTGACCGCTGAGGAGCAGAAACAGCTGGTCGCCTTCCTCAAAGCACTGAGCGGTGAGGGTTGGCAGATGGACGCACCTACCACGTTTCCTGAGTAGTGAGGGTGCGATTTGACGAAACGAAGCCAAAATGTCTAACCATACCAGGAGCAGCAGACGGCTGCTCCTTCTTCTTCTCGTACCGCTACTGATTCCCTCCGGAGCTTGTAACCGCCAGGATCGAAAGCAGATTGCAGTGATCCCGAAGGGTCGGGCGCACTTGTTCTGGCAGTCGGTGCACGCGGGCGCAAATAAGGCGGCACAAGAGTACAACGTCGACATCATTTGGAATGGTCCTGCGACGGAAACCGACTTCAATGGGCAGTTGCAGATCGTAGATGCGATGATCAACCGCCACGTGGACGCCATTGCACTGGCTCCGATCGACAAGACGGCAATGGTCGGCGTGGTGGATCGGGCGGCTCGGCAGAAGATTCCCGTCATCATCTTCGATTCCGGCGTCGATACGGACAGCTATGTCTCGCAGGTGGCGACCGACAATTACGCGGCGGGCCAGCTCGCGGCGGATCGGATGGGCAAAGTTCTGAACGGCAAGGGCAAAGTCGCCATCGTGGCGGTGCAGGTGGGCGCGGCGTCGACCATGGCTCGCGAGAAAGGGTTCGAGGATCGGATCAAGTCGGCTTATCCGGGAATTCAGATTGTCGACAAGCGCTACGGCGAGGCGGATTTTGCGAAGTCGTTGCGCGCAGCCGAAAACCTGTTGACTGGCTATCCGGATTTGGCGGGCTTGTTCGCGTCGAACGAGTCGAGCGCGGTGGGAGCGGCCCAGGCCGTCAAGAGTCGAGGATCAAAGGTCAAGCTGGTGGGTTTTGATTCCGGACCGACTCTGGAGGCCGACCTGAAAGCCGGAGTAATCGACTCGCTTGTTGTCCAGCATCCGTTTCAGATGGGTTATGAAAGCGTGGTGTCGGCAGTGAAGGCCATCAAAGGCGAGGCGGTCGCCAAGAAAAACGATCTCGCCCCTCGCCTGGTGACGCGAGAGGATTTGGACAAGCCGGAAGTCCAGGCTCAACTCAACCCGGACCTTAAGAAGTACCTGGAACGCTAGATCTAGACACCTGTAATCCGAGTAATTTCGGATGAAAGGCGTTGGAAGATCTGTTGGATCGGCGCGAACGCGAAGTTCGGGAATAGGGCGCTAGCGGCTACGGCTGCGAACCCGGCAAGCAGCGCGTACTCGATCAAGTCCTGCCCGTTTTGATCTATTGCAATGGCGGCTATCTGGCGAACCATGACTTTGTCCAACATTATTGTGCCGTAACGGCAAATCGTTAAGCAAGAACAAATTGGACGGAGCTAGTACCTAAAATTCCCTAGTCCACGAACGCTCATCGGGGGAGTTTGGGGCATGTTTGGACTTGGGATACCCCCGGACGAAGGTATCCCGTTACCCTTTGTTCTGGAACTTTGGATGGATTACCGACGGTAATAAGCCTGAAGGATGTCTCCTGTCTGTGGAGTAGCATCGCTCATGAACGTAATGGTATTCCCGGAGAGCGTGTAGTCAATGTCCTGCCGGAGTAATACGCCGTTCCGAAATAGTTGCAAGCTGACGGCCGGTGAAGGCGCGTTCGCGAGCGTCAGAGTCGCATTGGCGCCATCAACAACCCCGGAAGGAGTCTCGCGATCGACGAACTGGATGCTCTGACCACAGGGACCCGACGTACCGTCGACGCGAACACAGTCTCCTGCTGCGCCGGTGGCCGCTTCGAGGTCGCCTGTCGTACCGATGACAGCGGCGCGTGAGACGGCGTAGCCTGCACCCTTGCTTGGTCTCGAATCGAGCTCATCGCGGAGGCCGGAGACGTCCGGGATCAGGACAGACGTGTCGACTGGAGGAGGCGTTGTGTTGTTTCCGCCGGTGGGTGCGCCCGAAAGACGGACATCCCGAAGTCGAAGAATGGTTGTTGCGGGCGGAACAGCCCAGAACTCGGTGAAGGCTTGGGATCCGTTGCTGTTGTATCGGACGCGGTAGTACGCGGCCGGAACAGCGTTCGTGGTGGGAGCCAGGCGAACGCGGAGGTTGCCGTAGGTGACGCGGACTGCCACGTTGTTTTGAGGCAACGCGGTGCCGTCGCCGCCTTGGAAGGTCTTCCACTCGATGAAGACCATGCCCTCAAAGCGAGTGCCGTCGGCTTTGTAGAGCACATCGCGTACTTCGACGAGTTCGGGTGCGGCACAGACCGTGCCCGCGACCGATAGAACGAGAAGCGCGAGAGCGCCTCGGATGCACGATTTCGTGCCGGCCATTAGTGTTTACCTCTCAATTGGGTTTTGGTGCGGGCCCGGTTGTGCCGGACGCCGCCGAAGCAAACGCTTCTGGCCACTAAAGTAGGCGCTTGCTTGGAACGGCAGCGTGAAAGTCGAGGCTCTTGAGACGGGTGGAAATGGTTTTTCTTACTTGGCTTTAGGGGCGATCCAGAGGAATTTTCGCCATTTGTGAACGGGAGTGGTGGGGCGTAAGTAGACGCTTCTTTGTTGTGTTTGACACAGATGTTGAGGAATCGGCACGCCTGGGACAGACGCGAGTGCTTTTTAAGCTGAGGTTTACGGGTTGGCCCAGGAAATGCTGCTGTGTGC
Organism: Bryobacteraceae bacterium; assembly: GCA_035640835.1. Lineage (GTDB taxonomy): Bacteria > Acidobacteriota > Terriglobia > Bryobacterales > Bryobacteraceae > DASQVJ01. The sequence continues at coordinate 3,022 of DASQVJ010000207.1, read as the reverse complement.
GCATGCCCGGTAAGCTGCTTTGGAACAGTCTGCAGGTGCTCGCATTCGTGCTGGGGCTGCTGCTCCCGTCCCGTCTGCTGACACCGCGAAAGTCGCTAGATTTGACGCCCAGCAGACCGGCACAGGTAATTATCACGCCGAGCCCGTCTGACGGAGCGGGTTCGCACCGTCCAGCGCGGCACCAGGAGCTCATGCTCATTTAAGTCACGAAGCGGACAGCACTCTTCGGTACTTCGGTACTTCAGTACTTCAGTAAAAGGAGGGTGTGCCGGGGGGCTGGGTTTTCCAGCGGCGGTGGATCCAGAGCCATTGGTCGGGGTATTGGCGGACGAAGCGTTCGATGGTCCGTTGCACCCGTGCGGTGTCTTCGATGACATCGCCGGACATCTCGAGGATAGGGTCGAAGTGCAGGATGAATTTCCGACGCTCTTCGTGCCAGAGTGCAAATCCTGGAATCACGGCAGCTCCGGTTCGGTGCGCGAGCTTGACGAAGGTGGAGTTGGCGGACGCCGTCAGGCCAAGGAACGGGACAAAAACGCCCTCCTGAAGGCTCGAGTTTTGGTCGACCAGTATGCCCACAGCTTGATTTGCGGCGAGTGCCCGGAGGATTGTTCGCGCGGCTTCGCGCTTGGTCACGATCCGATTCCCGGACATCTGGCGCCGTTCCTCAACAATCGCGTCGACCGCCATGTTGTCCAAAGGGCGGACCACGATGCACATGGGTTCGCTCATCAATGCGTGAGCGAAGGCGCTCAGTTCCCACGCACCTAGATGCGCCGTCGCAAACAAGACGCCACGACCACGACGTTTGGCCTCAAGGTAGTGTTCCCTGCCCGAGTACTCGATCCACTCGCTAATATTCTCCTTGTTCAGGTCCGGGAACCGAGAGAACACGACCAGGAGCCTTGCGATTGATCGGAAAACTCCATCGATGATCTCGTCAGCGTTCGCTTCCGGCATGGCTCGGCTCAGATTAATGCGAGCCGTGCGGCGCAGGCGCGGAAGCGCACGATCGAGACCAGACGTGTAGAGTCGTGCTAGACGATCCGCGACCGGGCGGGGTGCGCATCGAAGCGTGCCTAGGATGAAGCGAAGAGCGAGATATCCTGCGTTCAACGCTCGATCCAGCCGCCACCCAGTACAAGATCGCCGCGATAGAAGACCGCGCCCTGACCCGGTGTAATCGCGCGCTGCGGCTCGTGGAAGTGAACGTCGACGCGCTCGGGCGAGTTGGTCGGTATCAACGTAGCGGCGGCTGCTTGGTGCTTGTTGCGTATCTTGACTTCGGCCTCGACCGGCCCAGAAGGAGCCTCGATCGAGATCCAGTTCACGGAGTGAGCCGTCAAGCGGTCGTTCTGCAGGGCGTCGCCCGTGCCGACCATCACCTTCTGCGTCGAAGGATCGGTCGCGATGACGTACAAAGGCTCACGAGCGGCGATGCCGAGGCCCTTCCTCTGCCCCACCGTGTAGTGATGAACCCCACGGTGCTCACCGAGAACGTTGCCCTCGCGGTCGATGATTTCGCCTTTCACGGGAGCTAATGCCTCACCCTGCTCACGGAAGTAAGCGTCGATGAACGCGGCGTAGTCGCCATTCGGCACAAAGCAGATTTCCTGACTATCGTGCTTTGCCGCAACGGGAAGTCCGAGTTCGCGCGCCAGTTCTCGAACCTCGGATTTGTTCATGGCGCCGAGCGGAAACAAGGTGCGCGACAACTGCTCCTGCGTGAGGCCAAACAGGAAGTACGTCTGGTCCTTCCCATGATCGGCACCTCGGCGGAGCTCCCAGCGACCTGTCGTGTCGTTCCAATCGATGCGGGCATAGTGACCTGTCGCGACGCGCTCAGCGCCGACACCCGCTGCCATGTCGAGGAACTGGTCGAACTTGATGAAGTTGTTGCACAGCGTGCAGGGGATGGGCGTGCGGCCTGCGAGGTAGTCTTCAACGAACGGCTTTACCACGTGCTCTTCAAAGCGATCCTCAAAGTTCACGACGTAATACGGGATTCGCAGGTGATGCGCAACGGCACGCGCATCATACACATCGTCGAGCGAGCAGCACCGTCCGGTCGCTGCTTCCGTCTGCACCTCTGGAAGCCGCCGCTGATTCCAGAGCTGCATCGTGAGACCGACGACTTTATGGCCGTGACGGCTCAGCAGCCCGGCAACAACCGAACTGTCGACACCGCCACTCATTGCAACTGCCAGTAAAGAATCGTCCATGCTCAACTTGGTTTAGACGCTCACGACGGTGCGCCGGTACACAGGAGAAAGACGGCGGAGATGCTCAACCGATTCCCGAAAAGCGTGTGCCAGCTGCTCAACTTGCTCACGGGTATTGGATCGCCCGAGGGAGATCCGAATGCTCGATTTTGCTTCCTCGCGTGAAAGGCCGATGGCCAAGAGTGCAGGCGATGGCTCCACAGCGCCACTCGAGCAGGCGGCGCCGCTGGAGACTGCGAATCCACGAAGGTCGAGCGCAATCACGAGAGCCTCGCCTTCGATCCCTTTGACTCGCACGTTGGTTGTGTTCGGGACGCGTGGCTCGGTGCCGTTGATCTCGACGTCAGGGACCGAGTCGCAGATGGTGCGCTCGAGCCAATTGCGGAGTTCTGCGAGGCGGAGTGCCTCCTCCGCGCGATTTCCACTCAACCATTGTGCGGCGGCTCCCATCGCGACCGCACCGGGCACGTTTTCAGTGCCTGCCCTACGACCCGCCTCGTGCCGTCCACCCGCCAGCATCGGTTCGAGTGTGAGCTTCTTACGAGCGATCAGGGCCCCAACTCCCTTTGGCGCGTAGAGCTTGTGTCCGCTAACCGTATACAAATCGGGCTTCAGCTCCTTCAGATCAACCGCGATCCGTCCGGGTGCCTGAACACCGTCGCTGTGGAAAAGGATGCCTCGCTCATGGGCAAGAGCCGCGATCTCCTCAATCGGCTGCACAGTGCCGAACTCGTTATTCACGTGCATGACTGAAATGAGCGCCGTGTTTGGCCGGATCGCGAGTCGGATGTCCTCCGAGT
>DASQVJ010000206.1:0-4817 GCA_035640835.1 Bryobacteraceae bacterium | reverse complement strand
GATCGGTATCTCGCCGCAGGTGACACGGTGGTCGCGGAGGGACGATTCAGCGCCACCGCAAGCAACACAGGGTTCAGGATGGAGATCCCTATAGCTCATGTGTTCACGGTGCGCGACGGCAAGATCACGAGTTGGAGAGGCTACGGCGATACCGCTGCAAGCCTCGCGGCGCACACTGGCAAAGCCGTATCCGCCTAGATCGTCAGCCGAGTTGCTGGGAGCGATGGTAGACCCGATTCGCCTGCGAAACTAAAAGTTGCGCTCACTACAAGAAGTCCGGGCGTTCCTTCGTTCGAAGTCAACGCCCGTCCTGGTTTTAGGCCAAACGCGAGGAGCCGCCGACGACTTCGCCCGGGAGGTCTGTACCGATGCCACGGTCGGCCTCCACCGCTCTACTTTGGCCCACTTCGCCGCAAGGCTCGCCGAGGACAATCTTCACGCGCGCGGACTCTCTTCAGCAGGTCCTCTTGCGCGCGAAGCCTTGGCCTTTCGTGCCACTGAAGCCGTTCGCCGGAAGCTCACGTATCTCCGGCCAGTCGCCGACTTCCGAGGCTTCCCCAAGGCGCTGGCACAAACCTTGCTCGATCTACGCATGGCCCGCGTGAAGCCCGACGCGTTGCGTGGTTCCGGAGCGCTCCAAGCCGATCTTCGGATCCTGCTTGAAGCGTACGAAGAGGAGCTCAGCAGCAATCACCTGACCGACGAAGCCGGCAAGTACGAGGCGGCACTCGCGTGCGTGCAACACGGCTACCCGGCGCTTCCCCTCGTTCTGCTGGATCTGAAACTCCACCATGCTCTCGAGCGCGAACTTCTCAACCTGCTGACCGCCGCCGCACCGCACGTATGGATCGTCGAAAGGCAGCCGGGGCTCACCGTACCCGCTTCCGTTGACCTCTTCTCAGCCGGTGGCGAAGCCCTCGAATGCGTCGAGATCGCACGCAAGCTCCTGCGACATGCAGCCGCCGGAATACCGTTCGACCGCATGGCGGTCTTGCTGCGCAGTCCTTCCCGATATCAGCCCATGGTAGAGGAGGCACTTCGTCGTGCCAAAATCCCTGCCTACTTCGCACATGGAACCCAACGTCCCCACCCGGCCGGACGCGCGTTCCTGCTGCTCCTCGAGACTGCACTCGACGGCTGTACCGCCGCGCGATTCAGCGAATACTTGTCGTTGCGGCAAGTGCCGGATTCGGCCGCACTGTCCGTCGCTGGTTGGGAATCGCTGCTTAACGATGCCAATGTGATCGGCGGCGTCGAGCGTTGGCAGAGGCGCTTCTCTGCGCTCGAGGCAAGCCTCAAGCTCGACCTGGACAAGACCGAATGGAAGCGAACAGCGCTCGAAGCTCTGCGGGACTTCGCTCTACCCTTGATCACACGCCTGCATGCGCTGTCAGCCGCAAAGCTCACTTGGCGTGAATGGGTCACGACGTTGGCTGAACTGGCCGAGGCCGCGCTTGAAGAGCCGGAAGCGGTGGTCGACACCCTCGACGAGTTCGCGATTCTTGGCGACATCGGCCCTGTCGGCCTTGAAGAAGTCACCCGGCGCTTGGAAGACCACCTGCGGTCGCTGCGTGTCGAGCCGCCTTCGCAGCGCTATGGCCGCGTCTTCATCGGCACGCCGGAAGATGCTCGCGGACGCTCGTTCCGCCTTGTCTGCCTGCCCGGTCTGAATGAAGGCATGTTCCCGAGGCCTGTTGCGGAAGATCCCCTATTGTTGAACCAGCACCGGGCGGACCTCTCGAATGCCCTCAAGCTTGCCGACGACCTGGACGAGCGCGAACTGCTCGAGGTCGCGACCGCAAGCAGCACAGAGTATCTGATCGCCTCGTATTCGAGGTTGGATCTCATGACAGGTCGGCCGCGCACGTTCTCGCTTTATGCCTACGAGCTGATGCGAGCCGCTGGACTCGACCCCGCAAACATCCCCAGAGCTGAGCCTCGTGTCGGCTGGCCCGCTCCGCATAATCCTGAGTCCGCAATCGACGACTCCGAGTACGATCTGGCAATCCTGCGACCTGCCTTCGATGGAGCGAGCGCCTCGGGTCTCGGCGCTTACCTGACCGAGGCCAACGCGCACCTTGCAAGGTCGCTGCGCGCGCGTTGGAGACGTTGGAAGCCCAAGTGGTCCTTCAGCGATGGCCTGGTCGATGTCGAAATCGGAACCCTCGAGGCCTTCCGGCTCGCAAACAAGCCTTACTCCTCCTCCGTGCTGGAGGAGTTCGCTGCTTGTCCATATCGCTTCGCCCTGCGCGGATTGCATCAACTGCGTCCGTTGAACGAAGCCACATCACCTCTGCGAATGGAGCCGTTGATTCGCGGCATCCTCTTCCATGAAGCCGTCCGCCGCTGGCTCGTGGGAGAACGAACCCCATCGCAACTCGACGCACGATTCTCTGAAGTCGTCGCGGAAGCGGAAGAGCTTCACTTTCCGGCGATCCCGCGCATCTGGCGTCTCGAAGTCGAGCGCCTCCGTGCGGACCTGCTCGGCTGGCTTCGTCAACGCGAAGGCGAGTGGGACACCATCGCCGTCGAGCACGAGTTCACAGATTTGATGTTGTTTGGCAAATACCGGGTGAAGGGCAAGATCGACCTCGTCGAACGTCACCCAAGCATCGGCCTTCGAGTTGTGGATCACAAGACAGGCAAGGTCCCATCGCCTCTGCCGATGTCGGTGGGCAAGGGCGAAGTGCTCCAGCCCGCACTCTACGCCCTTGCCGCGGAGCAACTGTTTGGCGAGACGGTCTCGACCTCGCGCCTGCACTACGCCACGCTTCGCGCCAACTTCCGAAAGCACGACATTCAGATGCACAACGGCACGCGCACGGCATTTGAAAACGTACTTATGACGATCGAAAGCGCGCTCGATGCCGGCTTCCTGCCCGCCGCGCCACGCACCGACGCCTGCAAGGACTGCGACTATCGGCCCATTTGCGGTCCATACGAAGAAGAAAGAACCAAAGCGAAGTCTCAGGAGGAACTACGAGCACTCAAGCGCCTTCGAGGCATGTTCTGAAGTCAGCCATTGTCGAGGCCTCGGCTGGCACCGGCAAGACTCGAGCCTTAGTCAATCGCATCGCCGACGCGGTCGAAGGAGGCGCCAGTCTGCACGAGATTGCCGCTGTTACCTTCACGCATGCCGCCGCAGGTGAGATGAAACTCCGGCTGCGTTCGGAGCTCGAGGATCGAAGGCTTCCACAAGCTCAGCAGCTCGAGCAGGCGTTCGTCGGAACCATCCACTCTTTCTGCGCCCAGATGCTGCGTCAACGGCCCGTCGAGGCGTGTGTCGACCCCATGTTCAGCGAGCTTTCGCAACTCGAAGCCAGCGGCATCTTCGCTCGCACTTTCGCGAGATGGTTTGAACAGGAACTCGGCGCGGCAAACCCCGTGCTCGAACGGGCACTCGGGCGTCTTGGCTCTGATGATGACTGCAAGGATCCCGCAGGCGCGTTGCGTTTGGCCGCTTGGAGCCTGACCGAGTGGCGCGATTTCGATGCTCCCTGGAGACGCGATCCGTTCGACTTTGAAAACGAGCTCGACGCAGTGCTGGATGACATCGACGCCTTTCTCGACCTCCGCTCACGATGCACCCGTCCTCAAGCCGATGCGCTGTTTCAGTCGTACCAGCCCGTCCAGGATTTCCGCGAACGTCTCAAACAAGCGGCGCAATTGCGAGTCAACGTGGCCGAGCAAGTCGAGAGCGACCTGATTCGGCTGCTGCGTGATGTGCGCTGGGCGAAGCCCGGCGGTGGTCCTTTCGGCCAAGGTGTTACGCGCGAGCAGGTGATCGCCTCATGGCAACGCGCCGAGCTCTCGATTAACAGCTTCATCGAGCGATCCGGAGCCGATCTCGCGGCGCAACTCCGCGACACCCTGTGGCCCGTTGTCGAGCACTACGCCGAAGCAAAGCGCCGCGAAGGCGTCCTGGATTTCCATGACCTGTTGCTATCCTCCGTAAACCTGCTCGAGAACGAGGCCGCTCGCGAGTACTTCCAACGCCGCTACCGCCACGTCTTCGTCGATGAGTTCCAGGACACGGACCCTTTGCAGGCTCGAATCCTCCTCAAGCTCGCTCGCTTCGAGCCTGACCACACGCTCTTCCTGGTCGGCGACCCGAAGCAGTCGATTTATCGCTTCCGACGTGCTGACCTCGAAATGTTTCAGTCTGTCTGCTCTCGGCTGCGCGAACACGGGGTCGATGAGCAGAAACTCGGCAAGAGTCATCGCAGCACGCAAACCATCCAAGGCTTCGTGAACGCGGCGTTTGAAAATCGAATGCAACCCTACCTGCCACTGACGGACGGCAGGCCCCCGATCCCGAACCAGCCGGCCGTGATCGCACTCCCGATGCCCACGCCCTACAGTGACAGAGGCTCGGAGCTCCGCTACACGAAGAAGAGCATCCTGCAGTGCGGTCCTTCGACAGTGGCTGCGTTCGTCGATTGGCTTGTTCATAAGAGCGGCTGGCGCGTGTCGGTCAAGAACGGGGACCTCGTACCCGTCCGCCCAGAGCACATCTGCATCCTCTTCCGCCGCTTCACCAACTTCGGTGTCGACCTGACATCGGACTACGTCCGAAGCCTCGAGGTCCGAGGACTGCCGCACGTCCTGGTTGGATCCAAATCGTTCCACGGCCGCGAAGAAATTGGAGTGCTTCGAGCCGCGCTGCGCGCCATCGAGTGGCCCGAGGACGAGCTCAGCGTCTTCGCAACCTTGCGAGGCCCGCTGTTTGCCATCAGTGACGCAGTGCTCCTCCGATTCCGAAACGTGCATTGCAAAGGTCGACGCATGCACCCGTTCATGCAGTTGCCGCCTGAGGT
>DASQVJ010000205.1:0-6731 GCA_035640835.1 Bryobacteraceae bacterium | reverse complement strand
TTGGTATCGGATTCAGATATGGCCGGCTCAGCCTGCGCCCGTGCGCGTTCTGAAGCGAGCGTTGGGATCAACCAATACGCCGGCCCAGCCATAATCCGGTTCATGAGGACCGTTCAGAGTTTTTCTAAGTATGCCTTTAATCCTACTGTTTATCTGCCTATGGCAAGTTCGTTTTATGGGAGCGGAGATACCGCAGCCGGTGCGCGCTGTTGCCGTTTCTGAGACAGGCACCGTTTGGGTTGTCACTGATGATTTCCGTTCTCAACGTCTGTTCAAAAGACTTGCCAGTGGCGCAGTGTGGGAATCCGTTTCGCTTCCGGAGTGCCCTCGCAGCCAACTGGCGCGAGGGGGCATGCATTTAGCAATGGGCGGCGGCCAAACTTGGCTGTCTCGGGGCGGTTGCGTATACTCTCTGGAGAATGTAGGCACACCTAGCTTGCTCGGCGTGCTCCCCAACTCGGAAGTTGACACCGTTGTAAAGGGAATCGCTCCCGTCTCGAACAAGGAGATCTGGCTGTTTGGCTCGATCTGCGGAAGGGTGGGGAGTGAAGATGTCTTCGCCAGACTGGCGCGATTTCAATGTATTCCCACAAAGCCTGGCTCTGCACTCAGGGGTGCACTTTGGAAATTCGGCGGTTCAGGTTTTCTGCAGGGCAGCTTGCCTGTGCGGGGTGGGCATGACGTTGTCGACGTGAAGGCTGTTGCCGATGCTGTTGCAGCAATCATTGTCGACACGAGTGTGTACACTTATCGCGGCCGTCGACGGCGACGACTCAATTACGACGACTTTCTCCCAATTGAGGTAGAGGCCTTCGATCTTGGCGCAACAACCGTTTCGTTTACGAGTAAGGAAGTTGGGTATGTAGCGACTCGAGGCGGGCATCTGCTCAGGACGGACGACGGGGGAAGGTCATGGGTAAAAGTGGAGCTCCGGGGATTGTTTGACAGCGCTGCTGGTTAGGAAAAGTTCCTTGTCAGCGTGGCGTTCAGAGACAAAAGCAACGGAGAGGTCGTAACGGGAGATGGCAAACTCTTCAGAACCAGAAACGGGGGTGGGACGTGGTCGGAGGTTGACAGGGGGTTCTCGGATGTCGAAATTCAGAACGGAAGATTCGTCGCGTTTGGGCCGCAACGTCTGCTTGTTTCACGAGAGCATTGATCCTTTCCCACACTTCGACAACATCACCGGCCCCTCACCGGGGCCTCCAATGGCACATCAGTTTGGGTCGACTCGCTATCGGTTAGTTGTTACCTTGATAACGTCGTTGTAACGCGGTCCTCGTTATACTTGAATTCCGCTCCTTCGTTCGGTGCGGTCGCAACTTAATGGAGAGCGTCGACACACAGCCTTCTGTTTCTGAAACAGAGTTGCGCGTTCCAGGATTCCTGACCACCATTGAGCAAAACATCGAGGAGCGTCCGCTCGTTGTTCTCATGGTGCTCTCGATTCTTTACTGGGGCGCCACCATCGCCATCGCTGCCCGTCGCCCATTTTGGATGGACGAGATCTACACCTGGCACATCGTAACGAGCGACAGTGTTTGGCGCATTCTGGCGCAGGGGTTCGATCTCATGCCGCCCCTCGACTTCTGGTTACGCCAGGTCGTCATGCCACTCGCCGGCAACCATGAACTGGGGCTTCGGCTGTGGTCGGCGGTCGGCATCTGGGCGATGTGCCTCGCACTCTTCGAGTACGTGAGGAGGCGATCGTCGGTCCTGTTCGGTCTCATCGCATTTCTCTTGCCGCTCACCTCCGCCACGTATCATTTCGCGGCAGAAGCGCGGCCCTATGGGTCGTTGCTTGGGTTTCTTGCCGCTTCGATGTTGTGCTGGCAGTTGGCCGGCGATGGACGGCGGTGGGCGTTGCCTCTGTTCGCCATCTGCTTCACTGGGACCTTCTGGAGCCACTACTATGCCGTCCTCGCCTGGCCGGCCTTCGCCGCGGCTGAGTTGACACGCTCGTGGACTCGGCGCAAGATCGATTGGGCAATGGCGGCCGCGATGTTCGGAGCACCCGCGACACTGTTTCTCCTGCTTCCATTTATTCGAGAAGCGCGGCAATACTCAACCAACTTCTGGACCACCAATTCGCTCAGCGAAGCACTCCAATCCTACCGAGTGTTGTTCGAGCCGACCTTCTTCCCTTTGGGGCTGATCCTGGCCGTTGTCCCGATCATCGCCTCCGTCCCGGCCCGCCACCCCGCCGAGGAGAGTGATCGGACTTGGCCGCTCGCCGAGGTCGTGCTGCCGTCTGTGTTGATGCTGGTACCGCTGTTTGGCTTCATCCTGGCGCGAGCCGGCACGAATGCCTTCCACGCTCGTTACGTTCAACCGGCGGTTCTCGGGACGGCCGTGGTGGTTGCGTACCTCTGCTACCGCTGGACGCAGCCGCGAAGAACGGTTGCGTTGGCCGTCGTCTGCTGCCTGGCGCTGGGAGCTGCTGCGTTCGCTCGTGATCGGTACCGTCGCGGCTCCGGCGAACGCGATCAAGTCGAAACGAAGCTCGCTTTGATCGAACGCCTCGCGCTGCGCAGCCCCGTGTTAGTCGAGAATCTCGTTGCGTTCACACAAATTCAGCACTACATATCGGCATCCACGCGTGGCCGCGTGTTCCTGGTGCGCGATTGGTCGCGCCATGAATTCGAGTCCATGACCAGCGAGAGGCTGCGCACGCTCATCGGCGCAAACACCCGAAACGATCGGGACTTCTACAACGCCACGCCCGAGTTCTACTACATCGGTTCTGGCCGGACCGCCAAGTCGCGGCTGGAGGAGCTGGGCCTTGCCGATGGCCTTTCGTTCGAGTTGATGACGAGTCCGGCCGATGAGATCGGCAGCCTCGGGACGGACCTCTACCATGTCCGGATTGCGCCGAAGCGCTAGCTGTCAGCCTCAGCGCGATAGCTGAAGAGGATGCTGAAAAACTCCTCTAAGAGAGTTAGCCACGGATGAACACGGATAAACACAGATAAGAAAAATACTCTTATCCGTGTGGATCCGTGGCTTGATGAGCCTTTTTCATTAGCCAGTGAAGCCCACTCTCCATCAGAGCCGCCGCTGGTCTGAGGACAATCCAAACTCTGTTCGGACGGCAGAATTGGCCTAGGCGGAGTCGAAGTACTATGTGGAGATGACCGCACGTCTCGAGCTCCGAGCGCTACATCCATTGGTTAGGTCCGCCTTGTTCCTACCGGCTCTCAGCTTGATAGGGGATCAAGTGCCGGTGCGTCATCTCGAGGGCCGTGTTCACGGCTTTCTCGTGCTACGCGACACGGACGATAAGCTTCTCGCGTCGGGTAGTCTGATCCAGGACGCGAACGGAAACCGGGTCACAACCGAACTTCGCTTCCGTTTCAAAGATGGGTCCGTTCATGAGGAGACCTCAGTCTTTTCACAGCGCCGCACGTTCCAGCTTCTAACGTATCGTTTAGTCCAGAAGGGGCCGGCATTCAAGCGAGCCATTGACATGTCCGTGAACGTATCCACCGGGCAGGTCACGATCCTACACACTGATGACGACGGTAAGGAAAAGAGGATCAGTGAGCGCGTCAAGTTGCCTGCCGATCTCGCGAACGGGATCGTTACCACGTTGCTCTGCGACATCGACCCCAAGGCGCCGAGAACGTTCCTCTCGATGCTCGTCGCCACACCGAAGCCTCGGGTGGTGAAACTCGACGTTGTGCCAAGCGGCGAGGATTCATTTACCGTTGGCGGGTCCGCAGCAAAAGCGATGCGCTACGCCGTCAAAATTGAGCTCGGCGGCATTACTGGCATCATCGCACCCATCATCGGGAAGCAGCCTCCTGATACGCACGTCTGGATGGTATATGGGAAAGCGCCGGGCTTTCTGAAGTCCGAAGGCCCGTTATTCCAGGACGGCCCTGTGTGGCGAATCGAACTGGCGAGTCCTGTATGGCCGAAATCCGGGTCCGGGGAGCGATAAGAATATCGCTTCAATCCGTCAGTATTCATCCGTGGCCAGGGCCTGCATCCTCGTGGACCTGGGCGAACTCAAAAATAGTGTAGGTTGATTAGGAATTCAATACCAGGACAAGGGAGAAATTATGCCATATGTCACAGTAGGTGAGGAGAATTCAGGCAAGATCGAGCTGTACTACGAAGACCACGGATCGGGTAAGCCGGTAGTGCTGATTCACGGATATCCATTGAGCGGCGCCTCTTGGGAGAAGCAGGTGCCGGTGCTGCTGGATGCAGGGTATAGGGTCATCACGTACGATCGGCGAGGCTTCGGCATGTCCAGCAAGCCGACGGCCGGTTATCACTACGATACGTTTGCCGCAGATCTTCGTACGCTGATCACCACCCTCCGACTTCAGGATTTCACCCTTGTGGGATTCTCGATGGGCGGCGGTGAAGTCGCGCGCTACTTCGGGAAGTACGGCTCCAATGGTGCAAGCAAGGCGGTGATCATGGCTGGCGTGCCTCCGTACCTGCTGAAGACACAAGACAATCCCGAAGGCGTAGAGGGCGCTGTGTTCGAGGGTATTCAGAAAGCGGTAAGCCAGGACCGTTACGCATTCTTCACGGAGTTCTTCAAAAACTTCTACAACACGGATCTGCTTTTGGGCAAGCGTGTCAGTGAGCAAGTTGTGCAAGCGAGTTGGAATACTGCTGCCGGGGCATCGGCTACAGCGAGCCTGGCATGCGTTCCCACCTGGCACGAGGACTTCCGCAACGATCTGAAACGCATCGATGTGCCGACATTGGTGATGCACGGTGATGACGATCGCATTCTTCCGATCAAGGCTGCAGGACTTCGCACGGCCCAACTCATCAATAATGCTCGCCTGGTGGTCGTGCAAGGAGGCCCGCACTGCATCACCTGGACCCACGCCGAGGAAGTCAATGCCGAACTGTTGAGGTTCCTAGGCAAATCGAAGGGAGATGCGGCTTAACCAAACAATCCGGGCGACGAAGTATTTGGATCGTGGGATATAGACAATATGCGGTATTTGGTACGAGCGCTCGTTAAAGCCGGGCGTGAGAAGTCGTTGCTCGAAGCAATCGAACATCGGACGCTAGGGCAAGGGTCCGTCGCCGAAGGTGAGTATCTCAGGAACATGAGCGAAGCACGGAAGGTAGCGGGGGAACGGGTATGTTGGGTCGAGGTTTGTTATTGTCCGACGCCGCTCGAAGAGGAAAGGCCGTATTGGGAAGAGTTCTTCGAACTGGTCAAAGTGCTGGATGCGCATGACCGGCGCAAGTGCCAGGACTTTAACGGCAGCGAGCCGTGGGCATGCGGCGAGTGCGATTGCTCACGGCGGCTTGAAGAGAAGCTTCAAAGTGTCGGAAGCCCGTTCGTCGAGAGCTTAAGGAAAGCCGCTGCCGATTACTGAGAAGCGCTGCGGCAGAGACTTGCGTTATCACTAGCGAAGCGATCGGCCCACCAGGATGTCGTCATTCGCAGTACACTGTGGCCGAAGGGGATTGGCCATGGATAAACCCGTCCATCCCAAGGTGATTCGTACTTGGAAACTGCCCCATACGGTACGGGGCCTGTGTCCTACTAAGAGCGGAGTTGAGCGGCGGCGATATGTTCGAGGAGTGCCGCAAGCTCCAAAGCCTCAGCGTCGGCCGCCAATTCAAAAGCCGCCGGAGTCAGCATGATCAGTGCTTCCCAAATTCGTGCGGGCATGGCGATTCGGTATGAGAATCAGGTTTACAAGGTTATTGCCGCCGATTACCGGGGCGGCCAGGGAAAAATGGGAGGCGTCAATCACCTGCGGCTAAGGAACCTTACTACCGGAACCATTTGGGAGCATAGCTTTCGCGCTGAGTTGAAGGTGGAAGAGCTTCCGGTGGAGCGCCAGACGCTTGAGTTTCTCTACCGTGACGGTGACAGCTGGTTCTTCATGAACCCGCAGTCATATGAGCAAGTAGAAGTCCCTTTCGCCGTTCTTGGGGAACAGGCAAAATTTTTGGACGCCGGAATGCAGATACCTATAGAGTCTGTAGAAGGCCAGGCTATCAGCGCGATCTTTCCTGATTTTGTTGATATCAGAGTTGCTGAAACAGCTCCTCCATCACACAGTCAGGGCGACACGACCTGGAAGGCGGCGCGGCTCATTAATGATGTCAAAATCATGGTTCCTCCGTTTGTGAAAAGCGGCGATACGATCCGCCTCAGTCTTATCGACATGAAGTACATGGATCGTACCAAGGCGAAGAGCACGTAGTATTCACCGTGCATAAAGTCTCGCGCCAGGCTCGGTTATCGCAGCATGGCCAGGAAATCAGTCCATGGAGTTGCAAGCAGAGTCTCGGTTGTGGACCGTCCACGGGCCCTGATGATCATCGCGGCCTTCTCGACTTGTTTGAGGTCGTCCGACTCGACGATATCGACGACATCGTACTGCCCGAGGGTAGCGAAGCTAAGCTTCCATTGAACGCCAGGGCATTCGCTCTTGATTGCGCTCGAGACCTTCTCGGCGAGCTTCGTCATGTCCTTCGGGTCATCGAATGCCTGCGGGGAGAACCGGCTGAGAATTACATATGTCGCCATAATGTTGGCACCTCAGCAAGAGGCTATCCGAACTTGCGAACGAACGGAAGTGAATTCATGACCGCATGTCTCGACTGAGGTGCGGAGGGCCTCGCCCTAACCGTGGGCGGGCTCGAGAGTAACGGAGTCACCGCGGCAGACCCTCCCCTCACTCAAAACCGACGCATACACTCCGACGTTTGCCTTGTTGTATTTGGCGGCTGTGCGC
>DASQVJ010000204.1:0-4135 GCA_035640835.1 Bryobacteraceae bacterium | reverse complement strand
CGCGAAGCCTTCACCAAGCACGGCGTTACCGGCGGTCTCCGCCTTGGTGTGCTCGGAGGCGGCTGTTCGGGGTTGAGCTATCAATTCAAATTTGACGCCAAGCCACGTCCGACCGACAAAGTCTTCGAGTTCGACGACGTGAAGGTTTTTATCGACCCGAAGAGCATGGTCTACCTCGAGGGCATGACGCTCGATTGGAAAGACTCGCTCATGCAGTCCGGGTTTGAGTTCCAGAATCCACATGCGAAGAAGAGCTGCGGTTGCGGCACTTCCTTCAGCGCCTGATGTTTGCGGCTCCCGCGGGTCTTCCCGCACTCACCAACGATTACTTCGAGTTTCTCGGCCTGCCTCGGGCTTTGTCGATTGACGCGGAGGATCTGCAGAACCGCTTCTACACGCTGAGCCGGCAGCTTCACCCGGATCGTTTCACCCGTCGTCCGGAGGCCGAGCAACGATACGCTCTCGAGGCAACCTCGTTGCTCAACGATGCCTACCGCACGCTGCGTGAACCGATTCCTCGTGCTGAGTACCTGCTGAAGCAGGAAGGGTTCGACATCGGCGAGCAGCGTGGCAAAGACGTTCCACCCGAGTTGCTCGAGGAGGTCTTCGAGCTGAACATGGCGCTCGAGGAAATGCGCATGGGAGATGACGATGCCCGTCCACAACTCGAACAGGCGCAGACCCGCTTCCAGGTAATGCAAGACGAGATCGATCGCGAGATCGATCAGATGTTCCGCGCGTACGACGAAGAGCGCTCGCGCGAGGTGCTGGCCGAAATACGGAATGTGTTGAACCGGCGCCGGTACATTCAGAATCTACTCCGTGACGTCGATAAGGCGCTCACTCCTGCCTAAACCATGTCCACTTTCCAGATAGATTTCGGCGACTCCGGAAAAGGTCGCGTGATCGGCATCGACCTCGGCACCACGAACAGCCTGGTCGCGTTTCCGGATCTCACGGGTCCGGTCATCATTCCCGATGCCGAAGGCGAAAAGATCGTACCCAGTATCGTCGCAGTGAACGAGGCCGGCGAAACCGTCGTGGGCCGCGCCGCGCGTGAGATTCTTTTGACGCACCCAGAGCGCGCCATCTACTCGGTAAAGCGCCTCATGGGCCGCAATCGCGTGGACGTTTCCGAGGAACTCAAACTGTTTCCGTTCCGTATCGTGGATAGCGAGGATGCCGTGCTGAAGGTGGCACTCGGTAATCGCACGGTGACACCTCCCGAGATCTCGGCTGAAGTTCTGAAGCAGCTCAAGCGCAACGCCGAGGCGTATCTTGGTGAGGAAATCACGCAAGCCGTCATCACGGTTCCCGCTTACTTCAACGACGCGCAACGCCAGGCGACTAAGGACGCGGGCCGCATTGCAGGTCTCGAGGTTCTCCGCCTCGTCAACGAGCCGACCGCAGCATCACTGGCCTACGGTCTCGACAAGCGCAAAGAGGGCATCATCGCCGTCTACGACTTTGGCGGCGGCACCTTCGATATCTCGATTCTCAAGCTTCAAGACGGCATCTTCGAAGTGCTCGCAACGAACGGCGACACCCACCTCGGCGGCGACGACATCGACATCTTGCTGCTTCGGATCGCGCTCGAGGACATCGAGTCCGAGTGGAAAGTCGACCTGTCCACCAACTCGGAAGCCGTGCAGCGCCTCCGCCGCGCAGTGATTGAAGCGAAGGAACAGCTCTCCTTTGCACCGTTCGTCACCATAGCCTTCGACTGGCAGGGCCAAAGCTACCGCCGCGAACTGGGACGGGATCTGTTCGACCAGTTGATCACCCCGATCGTCAATCGCACCTTGGTGCCATGCCGCGACTGTTTGCGCGACGCCAAGGTCACACCGGACCAGATTGCGGAGGTCGTGATGGTGGGTGGCTCGACCCGAATTCCGCTGGTTCGAGACGCAGTCGCACGTCTGTTCCGCGCCGTTCCCCACACGGAACTCAATCCGGATGAAGTCGTCGCGCTCGGTGCCGCGGTTCAAGCAGGCATCTTGTCAGGACAGGTCGACAACGCGCTCCTGCTCGATGTGACTCCGCTGTCGCTCGGTATCGAGACGATGGGCGGCGTTGTATCGAAGCTCATCCACCGCAACTCGACGATTCCCGCCAGTGCTACAGAAAGCTTCACAACCTCCGTCGACGGCCAGCGCAATGTACTGATCCATGTCGTGCAAGGCGAGCGCGAGTTGGTGGAGGATTGCCGTAGCCTCGCTCGCTTCGACCTCAAGGATCTGCCGCCAATGCCTGCAGGATTACCTCGAATCGAGGTCAAGTTCCTGATCGATGCCAACGGGATCCTGAACGTCACCGCACGCGATGCACGCACGGGCGTGGAGCAAAGCGTCGAAGTGAAACCATCCTACGGCCTCACTGACGAAGCAGTCGAAGCGATCATCCGCGAGTCGTTCGACAAAGCCGAAGACGACTTCCGCGAGCGTCAGGTCCGCGAGGCTCGGGTGGAGGCCGACAACATCCTCCTGGCGCTCGACAAGGCGACCGAGAGCGACGCCTACTTCGAACTCGACGAGAGCGAACGGGCCTCTATCGATCGTGCAAAGAACGAGTTGCTGTTGGCCTACCACTCCGATGATCACCAGGTGGTTCACGCGGCCGTCGAAAAGCTCAATCAGGCCACGATGCACTTGGCGGAGAATATGATGAATACTGCCGTTCGAGGCGCTCTCAAAGGAACCAAGATCGAATGACCTGGGATCAGTACGACAACATCGCACTCGCTTTATTTGAGAAGTACCCCGATATCGACCCGCTTACGGTCCGCTTCACGGACCTGCACCAATGGATCACCGAGCTCGAAGGCTTCTCCGACGACCCGGCAGCATCGTCGGAAGGAAAGCTCGAAGCCATTCAGATGGCTTGGTACGACGAGTGGAACGACGCGCAGGAATAGCCTTAGGCTGCGGGCGGGTTCTTGGTCCGAAGTTGCCGTTCAACTTCGCTGACGCGCTCTTCCAGAAACGAGAGGCGCTCGTTGAATCCGGTAGTTTGGAGACTGAAGAGATCGACTTTCGCTGTGTTGTCCCGCATCTTGATCTCGGTGGACCGAGCCCATTGGTGAAAGGCGGTCAGAAGGTTCGTTTCGACACGTTCGATTCTCGCTTTTAGCTCCTCGACGTTTGTGTCGATCTTTGTGTCGACTGCTTCGACCTTACGATCGAGCGCCTCAACCTTACGGTCGAGCGCTTCAAACCGACTCTCCAATCCGTCCATTCTTAAATCAATCTGACTGGCGAACTTGCTCAAGACTGCTTCAAGCTCGACTCGGGTAACAGGCTCGCTCATGACCTCATTGTAAACGGTTTACCTATCCCAAGCCCTTTCTCCCAATTGGTCAATCTCTGCGAAAGATCTCTGACAACACCCTCATTCGACCCCGCCCAATTCCGCTTCTCCCCAGGGTCTGACTCGAGATCGGACAACCAAAGCGTATCCAGCATCCGCTGACCAAATCCGGGCGGGTTGAGGATCAACTTCCATCGCCCCAGCCGAACCGCGCGCTGGTTCTTATAGCTCCAGAACAACGGCTCATCCGACGCACTCGCACCGGTTTGCCACAAAGGCGCCGCGTTCCTTCCGTCAATCCCTTCAGGCACCGGCACACCGGCCATCGCAGCGAATGTCGGGAGCACACTCGTCGACATTCCAGGCTGATCAATCACTTTCGCCGCCGGAATTCCTGGACCGCTTAGCAGTGCGGGCACACGGATGCCGCCCTCAAAAAGCCCCATCTTCCATCCACGAAACGGCGCGTTGCTGCCCCCGGCATACGGACGTCCCGCGTGATCGGCACGGCTTTCCCGAGTCGCTCCGTTGTCGCTTTGAAAGTAAATACAGGTGTTGTTCAACAGCCCTTTTGTCCGTAGTGTCGTCACAACCTCCCCGACACCATCGTCGATCGCCGAGATCATCGCCGCGTGCATTCTCCGATCGCGATCCATCGAGGCAGGGAAGCGATCGACGTAGCGCTGCGGAGCCATCATCGGGTAGTGGGGAGCACCAAAAGCGAGATACAGGAACCAGGGGCGATCCGCATTCTGCCGCGTGATGAAGGCTTTCGCTTCCCTCGACAGAAGCTCCGTCTGATACGTCGGCTCCTCGAACACCTCCGCGT
>DASQVJ010000203.1:0-3839 GCA_035640835.1 Bryobacteraceae bacterium | reverse complement strand
CGTATCATGTGCTGTCTGCGCCCTGAGCATGAGCTCTGCCGTACCATGAGGGCATGCTGAGTCTTCCGGCCGAGCAGCGCGAAGCTCTATGGCGCCGCGTCTTCGCCATCGTTGAGACATACCTCCAGAATGTCGACAGTTTGCCTGTTGCCCCGAACTTGGACCTCAAGGCAATTCGAGCCTACATTGACGCCATCGACTGGCAGCGGCCGGTAACTCCGGAAGAAGCCCTCGCGTTTGCTGATGAAGGGCTGACCCGGTTCCAGGTGCACACGCCGCATGCCCGCTACTGGGGGCTCTTCAACCCTGCATCCACCAGCATGGGTATCGCCGCCGATACCCTGGTAGCGGCATTCAACCCGCAGATCGCCGCCTGGAGCCACAATCCTTTTGCCGCGGAGGTGGAGCGCGTGATTGTGCAGCGCTTCGGCGAGTTGTTCGGGTATCGCGAAGACGCAATCGATGGTGTCCTCGCATCCGGAGGAATGGAGGCGAACCACACGGCGCTTCTTACGGCACTCACCGACAAGCACCCCGAGTTCCTCACCTATGGTCTCCGGTCGTTACCCTGCCAGCCCGTTTTCTACGTCTCGGCCGAGTGCCATCATTCGTTTCCAAAAGCGGCGCGGATGTGCGGCCTCGGATCCTCCGCGGTTCGGCATGTGCCGGTTGATTCCGATTTGCGCATGCGCGTCGACGCACTCGAGCAGATGATTGAGGCCGACAAGGCTTCGGATCAAGCGCCCTTTGCGGTGATGGCCACAGCGGGTACGACAAACGCAGGCGCCATCGATCCGTTGCCTGAAATTGCACAAGTGGCGCGACGGTACGAGCTCTGGTTTCATGTGGATGCTGCATGGGGTGGAGGCGCGGCCTTCGTTCCGGAACTCCGGCACCTCCTTGACGGCATCGAGCTTTCCGACTCGATCACCTTCGATGCCCACAAGTGGCTCTCGGTGCCTATGGGCGCAGGCGTCTATCTCACCAGCGATCCTGAGATACTCGATCGCACGTTCAGCGTTCCGACGCAGTACATGCCGAAGGACGCGGAAGGGCTCAACGTCGTCGATCCGCATCTGCACTCGATGCAATGGTCGCGCCGTTTCATTGGGCTCAAGATCTTCTTATCGCTCGCCGTGGCGGGCATGTCCGGCTATGAGGAGGCAATCCGGCACCAGACACGGATCGGAGCGCTGTTGCGCTCGAAGCTGGCCGAAGCCGGCTGGACCCTCACCAATAACACGCCGTTACCGGTCGTTTGCTTCACCTTCCCTGGTGCGACCGCCCAGGATCTCCAGGCGATCATCCGCCATGTCCTCAGTTCCGGGGAAGCCTGGATCTCGACAACCGTCTGTGCAGGCGAGCGGACAGTGCTCCGTGCCTGCGTCACCAATTTCCGCTCCAGCGAAAAAGATGTGGATGCCTTGGTCGCTTCGCTCGAGCGCGCAAGATCGGCGGTCAAGTCATTGTCAGGCCTTACAGCTTGAAGGTAGCGCTCGATGGAACACCCCTGACACTTGAAAACGGGGGATTGCGTCGCTACACCGAAGAGCTACATCGCGCCCTTTGCCAGGAGTTTCCGGAAGACGAGTACGTCTTGTTGTCCGATCAGCTCGCACCTCCAACGAATCCGTTGCTGCGCCGTTGGTGGCTCCTTGGACTGCCGTGGGAAATGGCACACCACGGGCTCGACCTGTTTCACGGAACCGACTTCGCTGTGCCGTACCTACCCTTGCGGCCCGCTGTGATGACGGTGCATGACCTCTCACCCTGGATGGACGCCTCCTGGCAACCCGCCGCAGGACGGGTTCGACAACGGACGCCCATCCTCCTGCGATTAGGCTGCGCACGTCTGGTGATTACTCCGACCGAGGCCGTCCGGCGGCAGGTCATCGAGCATTTCCGAGTCCACCCGGATCGTGTCGTGTCGATACCTGAAGCCGCTTCCGCCCGATTTAAACCAACAGCCTCAAAACCCGCACGACAGCCGTATTTCCTGTTTGTCGGAACCCTCGAGCCTCGCAAAAACCTCCCGACCCTGATCGAGGCTTGGACCGAGGTCTACGCGAACTCAGGTGTGGAGCTGGTTCTCGCTGGAAGGCGCCGCGAAGACTGCCCACCTTTGCCGTCGAGGCCCGGACTTCGGGTCGTGGGTTCCGTCGATGAGAACGATTTGGCCAGTCTCTACTCAGCCGCCATAGCGGTGGTGTACCCCTCTCTCTATGAGGGCTTCGGGCTTCCGGTTCTGGAGGCGATGCAATCGGGCACGCCGGTGATCACCACAAAGGACCCCGCCATCCTCGAGATCTCGGGTGGAGCGGCCATCCATGTTCACGCGTTCGACGTTGCTGGATGGATATCGGCAATGTCCGAAGTGGCAGCGAATCAAGACCTTCAATACAGGTTGCGGGCTGCCGGCCTTGAGCGGGCGAGTTGCTTCAGCTGGCAGAAGACAGCCCGTCTCACACACGAGCTCTATGAGCACGTTTTGAGGCAGGCTGGTGCCTAGAGCACTGGTCATCAGTCCCGAGCCGCCATATCCGATCAGCGGCGGCGGTCAGATGCGCACGGCTTCCATTTTGCATGGCTTGCGCCGTGACTTCGAGATCGACCTGATTACGTTTCAGGAACGGGGTGCTCCCGATCCGCACGCGGCCATGCCGGGCGATTTAGTCCATTCCATGCACGTGATTGGGTTGCCCAGGCACTCGCGGTCTACGGCTGCTCGAGCCGTGCGAAACCTCCGCCGCCTGCTGCAGGGTGTTCCGCCTCTAGTGGACCGTTTTCGAAATGCCTCGCTGGATGCGCTGCTCGGGAACACTCGTTACGACATCGGGGTCGTCGAGCACTTCTGGTGTGCACCGTACGCCGAAGTTCTAAAGCCGCGCTGTGGTCGCTTGATCCTGGACCTCCACAACATTGAATCGACACTCCTCGCGCGGTCGGCAGAAACTCAGAAAGGTTTGGGATCGTTAGTGTTACGGAGGTTCAGCGAAATCTCGGCGGCCTGGGAAACGAGATGGCTGCCTCACTTCGACCACGTGCTTGTTTGCTCGCGGGCGGACGCGTCGCTAGTGGATCGAGCGGCAGTCGTCTACCCTAACGCGCTGCCGCTAGTCCCGCAACCGGACGTGCCAAAGTTGCCCGTGGTTGCGTTCTCGGGCAACTTCGATTACGAACCGAATCGCGCGGCCATCCTCTATTTCGCCCGCAGAGTGTGGCCAGAACTCCACGCGCGTCACCCCGAGCTACGTTGGCTGTTGATCGGCAAGAACGAGCAGTGGGCTCGAGCCCAGCTTGGCGACTGTCCAGCGGTGGGCTTCACCGGCCCTGTTGACGACCCCATCGCGCAGATCGCGCAAGCCACTGTAGCGGTCGTTCCCCTGGTTTCCGGCAGCGGAACGCGGTTCAAAATCATCGAAGCATGGGCGGCAGGAACCCCGGTCGTCTCGACTTCCATTGGGGCCGAAGGCCTCGAATGCAACAATGGAACACATTTACTCGTTGCAAATTCACCACAAGAGCTCCTGGAATGCGTCTCTCAGTTGTGGACCAGCGCGGAACTCCGCGCGAAACTTTCGATGGCGGGGCGGGCTCTTTACCGTGACAGGTACACTTGGCCGACTGTCTGGCAAAGCCTGGATGCGATTTTGCAACCGTAACTTTTACAAAGCATTTACAGTTCGTAAACACATGAAGGTACTAATAGAAGAGGTTCGGTACACCCTGTTGTTAGACTAGGACTCGTGCATGCGATTTGCCATTGACGCACATGCAATCGGCCGCCACCTGACCGGGAATGAAGTTTACGTTCGAAATTTGTTGCATGGGTTTGCGGC
>DASQVJ010000202.1:0-3106 GCA_035640835.1 Bryobacteraceae bacterium | reverse complement strand
CGTTTCCTTGCAGGCTGCCGCGCAGATCGGCAAGCTTCTGGCGAAGGTCAAGCAACTCTTTCAGGGGCTTCACCTGGCGAGCCACATTCTCGGGCTCGAAATCGTCCATGCTCTTGAAATGGAGATCCACCTTAAGATTCGGAGCATCCGGCTCTTCCGAAAGCTTGTTCTCCACCGAGTAGCTCAGGTGCGGTTTCATGCCCTCGAGAACCTGGTCGAAGTTGTCGGGGTTCACCTCGACAAACTTCCGATCTCGAAGCCGGGGCAGCGGTTCAGTAGGCTGGCCCGTGAAGTCGCCAAGAACGCCCATCACGAAGGGCAGTTCCTTGAGTTCGATCGCGTCTCCAATCTCGACGTCGTATGTTACGTGTACGCGCGGAGGACGGACGCGGCTCAACTTTTGTTGTGTGCTCGCCTTTGCCATGTAAGTTTCCTCTCAAAACTCCTAATGACTCATGCGGAATTTCTTAGCCAGAGCGCTCACTCTACACACGTGCTTCCCTGCGGAAGACTTGCGTGTCGAGTCGCGTTTCAGAACGGAGACCAGTCCCTGGCCTGTTGGTTCGCATGATGTCTCCTTGCGCTTGCTTCGACAACAAACGCACACCGATCGTTGATGACAGACAAAGGTATCTCCCTGCCGCTGCCGACACGGAGGGTATGTCTGTTTGAAGTTCTCCGTCCTTAGATCGAGCTTGAGTATAACGGCGCCTAATAAACGAGTCAAGGGCCGATCGTTAGCACTAATACAAGTCTGCGCGTAGTCGAATTTATTAACGCCAAAGCCGATTAACGCTATTTCCTGCCCCTTACTCCCGTTTGTTTTGTTGGGCTTTGTCGTCGTCTGTTCGCTCATTTGCCTTCACACTAGTAAGCGTTGATCCTTGGCAAAAGCACTCATGCCTTGTGCTAACTTTGTTTCCGTGAAGCAACTCCAACCGGTCATCTGGATGAAGGGAACCTTCCTGAGTCCGCAGCATTTGCAGACACAAGATCGGTTTATTGAAAACACTCTTCAATTCCATCTCGAATCGCTCAATTTCGCGCCCTGGGGCTTCACCAACCTTGCAGTGAACCAGGAGGCGCTTGCCGCCGGGCAGTTCGCGTTGTCGGCTGCCACCGGTATGCTTTCGGATGGATTGCTGTTCGATATCCCAGGGTCCGATGCAGCGCCGCCTCCCATACAGCTCGCCGATCTCTTTGAGCAGGATCAGAACGAGCTCGATATACACCTCGCGATTCCGCACCACCGCGAGCGTGGTCTGAACGTTGCATTGGGGAATCTCACTGCTGACACCCGCTACAAGGCCGAGTTCACCATGCTGCGTGACGAGAACTCCGGGCTCGCCGAAAAGCCGGTGCAACTCGCGCGCAAGAACTTCCGTCTGCTTGCCGGCGAACAGGCGTCGCGCGGCGTTTCAGCTCTGCGTTGCGCCGTCGTGAAACGGACGCCTGTCGGCACCTTCGAGCTCGACACCAAATTCGTGCCGCCCCTGCTCAATATTTCGGCGAGCGAGTACCTCGTTTCCATCGTGAGGAGGCTTGTCGAGATCCTGACCGCAAAGAGCAGCGTTCTCGCCGGAACACGGCGCCAGAAGAACCTCAGCCTCGCTGAATTCGGTACGGCGGACATCGCGAACTTCTGGTTGCTCTACACCATCAACTCGCATTTCCCGCTCATGCAGCATCTATTCGAGACCCGGCGTGGCCATCCCTCGATGCTCTACGAAGCGATGTTGTCGTTAGGTGGCAGCCTCACCACGTTTTCTACCAAGCTGCACCCGCGCGATCTGCCGAAGTACAACCACGACGAGCTCTCGGCGTGCTTCACGGACCTCGATGAGAAGGTGCGATTCCTTCTCGATACCGTGGTGCCCAGCAATTTCGTCTCGCTGCCGCTCAAGCTCGTTCGCCCGCAGGTTTACGCGACCGCCCTCGCCGACGAGAAGTACCTCAAGAACACGCGCATGTATCTGGCCGTCACGGCCGACATGAATGAGGCGGAGCTGATCGCCAAGACGCCTTATCTGATCAAGGTCGCCTCGGCAAATGAGATCGAGCACCTGGTGCGCCAGGCCCTTCCTGGATTGCCGTTGACGCACCTGCAGCGGCCGCCCTCGGCGATCCCGGTGAAGCTCACCGCCCAGTACTTCAGCTTGAATCAGAGCGGCTTCATCTGGGAAGCCATCGTGCGTGCCCGCAACCTGGCGGCGTTTGTGCCGGGCGACTTCCCGACTCCTCAGCTTGAGCTGATCATTCTGCTTCCCGAGAGTTAGGGAAGCGAAGGACGCCTGCGGAGCCCAGGCTGCGCATCGTCTCGCTGAAGGACGCTTCGGAGAGAAACGCGCGATCTTTCAACTGCTCGTACAGCTCGCGACCGTTCTTCTCGCCATCGCAGATTGAGATGAGAAAGGCAACCCATGCAGGGCACGGTGTGTCCACCTTAAGCGGGTCTGTGTTCACGATCCGATACTCCACTGGAACCAGCTCGCGTTCGCGGATCTCGTGCCGCGTCAGGACATTCAACGTCGGTGAGGGCACCGGCTTCAGCGCAAGATAGTCGAGATCGGCCTTCGTGTGCTCCCACTCGAGCAGCCATTCGAGAGTCTCATTCTTTGGGCTGACTCCAGCCAGGCGACGCACTGTCACGGCCTCCCGCGGACTCCGATGCCGGATGAAGTGAATGGCGGCGATCGCGAGCTTCTTCACGCCATCTTCGCGGAACTGTTCCAGGTGCCTCGCCACATCATTGATCGAGCCGCCCCTTGCAGTAACAGCCTCGAGGGCATACAGGTTGGAGTCGAGTTCGCCTGCGCTCAGCACTGCGACATCGAACTCACCGGAATGCTCGCCGAGCCAATGGCGCACGCGTTGTTCTGCGGTCTCTTCCTCGCGATCGGAGATCATGCTCAGCACGTATGCTTTGCCGCCCGGACACAGGTAATACGGCAGTCCCGTGATGACCCTTTTCGTCAGGCCCTCGCCGTCCGCCCCGCCCTTGGTCGCCGTCTGACTCATGAAGTAATCGAAGTCATACGGCGGGTTTGCGACCACCGTGTCGAACTTCTTGCCGTCGAGGCCCGAGTACATGTCGCTGCGGATGAAC